>NCET01000183.1 GCA_002280815.1 Flavobacteriales bacterium 32-34-25
GAAGGTTATCCAGCTGCCGAAATGAAACACGGTCCAATTGCTTTGATTGACGAACAAATGCCAGTTGTGGTAATTGCTCCAAAACAAGGTCATTATGATAAAATAGTTAGTAACATTCAGGAAATTAAGTCAAGAAGCGGTAAAATTATTGCTGTTGTGACTAAAGGAGATACTCAAGTTAGGGAATTAGCCGATTATGTAATCGAAATCCCTGAAACTTCTGATGCTTTATCGCCTTTAATTACTACAATTCCGTTACAGTTGTTGTCTTATTATATTGCAGTTTACAGAGATTGTAATGTAGATCAACCTCGTAATTTGGCTAAGTCAGTAACAGTAGAGTAAGGATTCTTAATTGAGTTTATATAAAAAAAGCAAGGCAATCGCCTTGCTTTTTTTATATAAAGATTTTTCGAATATGTGTAGTTCGTCGATAATTGAATTTTCTGACATCTTTTTTGTGAAATAGTAATTTTTTTTGCTTAAATTTAATTAATCGGAAATTGCTGATTGATTTGGGTGGTGGGTTAATGCGGAAATTAATTTTTTTTGAATGTGTTAATTAATTTAAAACTGAATCATATGAGAGCGTATTTGTTTTTTGTAGCGTTGTTTTTCTGTGGTGTATTGCATGCCCAGAATACTATTCAAGGTGTGGTTGCTGATGTGAAAAATCAGCCAGTTATTGGAGCAAATGTCAAAGTTATTGGCGAAACAGTAGCAACGGTAACTGATAGTGATGGAAAATTTCTTTTAAATACTACTCTTAAACTTCCGTATGAAATTGAAATAACGAGCATAGGTTTTTTATCAACTAAAATAATCGTTAGTTCTAAATCGCAACCAATTAAAGTTGTTCTAAAAGAAGAGCAAAATGTACTTGATGAAATTGTGGTTTCAGCTTCCAGAACTCCTGAAAGGGTTTTTGAATCGCCCGTTACAATCGAAAGAATGGGTATTGCCGATGTTAAAAAAACTGCTTCTCCTACTTTTTATGATGGTTTAGAAAACATGAAAGAAGTGCAAATGAATACCAGTAGTTTGACTTTTAAGTCTATAAATACTAGGGGATTTGCTACGGTGGCTAACGAGCGTTTTTTACAGTTGGTGGATGGTATGGATAATTCTTCTCCGCTTTTGAATTTCGTTTTAGGAAATATGATTGGTGTTTCAGAAATTGATATTCAAAATGTAGAGTTATTGCCTGGAGCCTCTTCCGCTTTATATGGTGCAAATGCTTTTAATGGTATTATGTTTATGAATACTAAAAGTCCGTTTACTTATCAAGGAATTACGGCTTATGCCAAATACGGACAAACCAGTCAAAGAGCAGCTGGCTCAAATGATTATATTGATTACGGAATTAGAATGGCTCATGCGTTTGATAAACATTTTGCTGCCAAAGCCAATTTTACTTATATGCGAGGTACCGATTGGTATGCAACTAATTATAATGAATATAGTAATGGGCAAATTACTGGTCGAACCAGATTAGATCCAGGGTATAATGGATTAAATGTTTATGGAGATGAAATTGCAACTAATTTAGCAAGTATAGCTCCAGGAGCTTTGGTTACTGCAATTCCGTCTTTAAATACAGTTGTTTCTAGAACTGGATATAACGAAGTTGATTTAACAGATAATAGAGCTAGTAATACAAAAATCGATTTATCGCTTCATTTTCGTCCATTGGGCGATGAGCGATTAGAAGTGATTTGGTTGAGTAAATTTGGTTTTGGAAATGCTGTATATCAAGGGGGAAATAGGTATTATTTGAATAATTTTTTTATGCAACAGCATAAATTGGAAATTAAAGGGAAAAACTTTTTTATAAGAGGTTATACTACTTCTGAGGATGGTGGTCAATCTTATGATATGCTTTTTACGGGTTGGAATATAAACAATACTTGGAAGTCAAATAGACAATGGTTTACAGATTATTTGACAAAATATGTAGGAGCTTATTCTGGCTCAGTTCCGGGAATCACTCCGGGTGATGTTCCTGCTTCGCATGCTTTTGCTCGTAGTCAGGCTGATATTGGTAGATTGATTCCGGGTACTGCTGCTTTTAAATCGGCTTATAATGCTGTTATTGCCGATCCTGATGCTTTAACAGGTTCGAAGTTAGTTGATAATTCTAAAATTTATCATTCAGATGTTAATTATAATTTTAAAGATTTAATAAAGTTTGGAGAGATTCAGGTGGGTGGTTCTTATCGACAGTATTTGTTGAATTCATTCGGAAGAATTTATACAGATGCTACAAGCGGAATTAATTATAATGATTATGGGTTTTATACGCAGTTGCAAAAGAAATTTTTAGAAGAAAGATTGAAATTGTCAGCCTCTATTCGTTATGATAAGTCTAAGAATTTTGATGGAAATTATTCTCCAAGGCTTTCGCTTGTGTATGCGGGAGGTGAGGAAAAAAATCATAATTTCAGGGTTTCTTACCAAACTGGTTTTAGAAATCCGGGTACTCAAGACCAGTATATTGGGTTTAATGCAGGGCCATTGTTGTTGTTAGGTTCAGCACCAGATAATTTATTAAGGTATTCAGAAACCTTACCAGTTTCTACCGCAGGACAATTTTATACTGATGGTGCAACTGCTGTTACGGTAAATGGTGAAAATGCCTATTATAATTCCTATACCAGAACTTCGGTTGAGGCTTTTGGAGCGTTTTTGGCTGCTAATCCTGGGAATACCCCTGGTGCGGCTGCATTGTTGAAAAAAACAAATGTGCCATTAGTGAAGCCAGAAAAGGTAAAGGCATTTGAGTTGGGTTATCGTTCTCGAGTTCAGGAAATAAATATAGATATTAATGGATATTATAATATTTATAATGATTTTATAGGAAGAGCCTTGGCTATAGCTCCATTATATGGTAATGCAAGTGAATCTTTTGATTTTGCTTTTGAAGCTCCTACATATAAGGATAATCCAGAGGTTCAGAGTATATTGGCAATTGCAAACTCTGATTTCAGAGTGTATCAATTGTATACTAATACTCCATTGGAAATTAAATCATTCGGTTTGGGAGTTGGGCTTTCGAAAAAAATATTTGGAAATTATGACTTTGGAATTAATTATAATTATGCCGAGTTTAATTTTGATCAGGCAGCAGATCCAAGTTTTCAAGCTGGATTTAACACACCTAAGAATAGAGTGAAAGCGTCTTTTGGAAATGAAAAACTGTTTAAAAATTTTGGTTTCAATTTTAGTGGAAGATGGAATAGTGCTTATTTATGGGAGTCGTCATTTGCTACGGGTATGATCGAATCGGCTACAGTATTTGATGCTCAAATTAATTATGCCATTCCTGGACTTAAATCAACTTTGAAAATAGGGGCTTCTAATATTGGCGGAAAAGAATACGCACAGGTTTTAGGCGCAGGATTAATTGGTCAACAATATTTTGCTTCCTGGACAGTAAATCCATAGAGAAATCATTTTTAAAATAGTTTTTGAGAGTGTTTTTAAAGCTCTTTTATGTTCTTGTTATATTTTTTTATGTTTTTTAAATAAAATTGTTGATTTTTTATTTTAAAAAATTATCTTTGCGCTCTGAAAAAAGACCTAAATCATTGAATTTTGATGAGGTAAGTTTTGTAAACCTAAATAGCTGTTTAATAAATACATAAGTAATGTCTAAAGTAATAGGAAAAGTTGCCCAAATCATTGGCCCAGTAGTTGACGTTGTTTTCAACGGTAAGGATGTTGAACTTCCAAAAATTTATGATTCATTAGAAATCACTAAAAAAGATGGTACTAAATTAATCCTTGAGGTACAATCTCACATTGGAGAAAATACAGTTCGTACCATTTCGATGGATTCAACTGATGGTTTGAGCAGAGGTTATGAAGTAGTAGGAACAGGAAATCCTATTCAAATGCCGATTGGAGCAGATGTTTACGGACGTTTATTCAACGTTGTTGGAGATGCTATTGATGGTTTGCCAGAATTGCCTAAAACAGGTGAGAACGGAATGTCAATTCACCGTCAAGCGCCAAAATTTGAAGATTTATCAACTTCATCTGAAGTTTTATTTACAGGTATTAAAGTAATCGATTTGATTGAGCCTTATGCAAAAGGAGGAAAAATTGGATTGTTTGGTGGTGCTGGAGTAGGTAAAACAGTATTGATTCAGGAATTGATTAACAATATTGCAAAAGGTCACGGTGGACTTTCAGTATTCGCAGGAGTAGGAGAAAGAACACGTGAAGGAAATGACTTGCTTCGTGAGATGTTAGAGTCAGGAATTATAAAATACGGTGAGGAATTCATGCACTCTATGGAAAATGGAGGATGGGATTTGTCTAAAGTAGATTTGCCAGGAATGAGAGAGTCTAAAGCTACTTTCGTTTTCGGACAAATGAATGAGCCACCAGGAGCTCGTGCACGTGTGGCACTTTCTGGATTATCTATTGCTGAGTATTTCCGTGATGGAGCTGGATCTGATCAAGGAAAAGATGTATTATTCTTCGTTGATAATATTTTCCGTTTTACACAAGCAGGTTCTGAGGTATCGGCACTTTTAGGTCGTATGCCATCTGCGGTAGGTTACCAACCAACATTGGCAACTGAGATGGGAGCTATGCAAGAGCGTATTACTTCTACAAACAAAGGATCTATTACATCTGTACAAGCGGTTTACGTTCCTGCGGATGATTTAACTGACCCGGCACCAGCAACAACGTTTGCTCACTTAGATGCAACAACTGTATTGTCTCGTAAAATTGCTGAGTTAGGTATTTATCCTGCGGTAGATCCATTAGATTCTACTTCTCGTATCTTGACTCCACATATCTTAGGAAATGAGCATTATGACTGTGCACAAAGAGTAAAAGAGATTCTTCAAAAATACAAACAATTACAAGATATTATCGCGATCTTAGGTATGGAAGAGTTATCTGAAGAAGATAAATTAGCTGTATCTAGAGCACGTCGTGTACAACGTTTCTTGTCTCAACCGTTCCACGTTGCTGAGCAATTTACAGGTATTCCGGGTGTATTAGTTGATATTAAAGATACTATCAAAGGATTTAATATGATTATTGACGGTGAATTAGATCACTTGCCAGAATCAGCATTCAACCTTAAAGGAACTATCGAAGAAGCTATCGAAGCTGGAGAGAAAATGTTAGCAGAAGCATAAAATCAGTTGGCAGTTTTCAGTTGGCAGTTTTCAGAACTTCTAACTTCTAACTTCTAACTTCTAACTTTAAAAAATATGATTTTAGAAATAGTATCACCAGAAGCGTCTTTGTTTAAAGGAGAAATAACATCAATCACTTTACCGGGTGTTGACGGAAGCTTTCAAATTTTGAATAATCACGCTCCAATTGTTTCCTTACTTCAAAAAGGAACTGTAAAAATTACAGCTCCAGAATTTAAGTTTAGCAAAGAAGCAGCAAAATTGTTTTCGAAAGTAAATGATCAAAACTACACTTTAGCTATTTCTTCAGGAACTATTGAAATGAAAGACAATAAAGTAATTGTTTTAGCTGACTAAGACAATTTAGATTTATATAAAAACGTCAAGCTTTGCTTGGCGTTTTTTTTTACTTTTGATTTATGAGAAATCTACCTAATATTCTTAAAGCAAAATTAGAATCAAGCAAAATTAGAATCTAGAATTCAAAATAATGCACTGCGCCAGTTGCCTTCTGAGGCTAATTTAATTGATTTTGCATCCAATGATTATCTTGGTTTTTCAAAATCAGAGTTAATTTTTAAAGAAACCCATCAGTATTTATTAGATAATGCTTATGTTCAAAATGGAGCAACAGGTTCCCGATTGCTTTCTGGAAATCATAATTTATATAGTATAACAGAAAATTTTATTAGCAAATTTCATCAAGCTGAAACTGCGTTAATTTTTAATTCAGGTTATGATGCCAATGTGGGATTCTTTAGTTCCGTTCCTCAAAAAGGCGATTTGATTTTATACGATCAATTGTGTCATGCTTCTATCAGAGACGGAATACAATTGTCTTATGCTAAGGCTTATAAATACAATCATAATGATTTTGAAGATTTAGAAAGAAAGATTATCAACTTCAATCAAAAAGCTTCAACCATTTACATTGTGACTGAAAGTGTATTTTCGATGGATGGTGATACTCCAAATTTAGAAGAACTTGTTCATTTGTCCGAAAAACACAGTTGTTATTTAGTTCTTGACGAAGCGCATGCTTTAGGAGTTTTTGGAGATAAAGGACAAGGACTGGTTCAGGAATTTAGTTTACAGGATAAAATTTTTGCCAGAATCATGACTTTTGGAAAAGGTTTGGGTTGTCATGGAGCGGCTATTTTAGGAAGTCAGGAGTTGAAGCAATATTTAGTCAATTTCACCCGAAGTTTTATTTATACAACTGGACTTTCTCCACATTCTGTTGCAACAATTTTAATTGCCTATCAAAATTTAGAAAAAGAAAACAAGGATATTAAGTTGCTGCGTGAGAATATCATTCATTTCAATCAGCAAAAGAATTTGTTAGGCTTAAAGCCAATTTTCGTTCAAAGCAAATCATCCATTCAATCGGTTATTATTCCGGGAAATGAAAAGGTTAAATCTATTGCAAAACAACTTCAAGAAAAAGGTTTTGATGTTAAGGCTATTTTGTCTCCAACGGTTCCCGAAGGACAAGAAAGACTACGATTTTGTTTGCATGCTTTTAATACTAAGGATGAAATTTCGGAGGTATTGCAGTTATTGAGTAATTTACTTTTTTAACTTTTTTAAAATTTATGGAAGATATTTTTGAACTTGTTGGTGTATATCAATATTCATCAGAAGCAATAATTTTCAAAGGGAAATTAGAATCTGAGGGAATTGAAGTTTATATGAAAGATAATTATACAATTGAAGCTAATCCTTTGTATAGTAATGCCGTTGGTGGAGTAAAACTTCTAGTGTCTAAAAAGGATTATGCTAAAGCAATGGAAATCATTTCTCAAGTTTCTGAGTATTCATTAGATGATGAAAGTGAGTTGATGAAATGTCCTAGTTGTGGAGCAAATCAAATTAATATGGTGACGTCTATAAAAGATTATAAATCTCTTTTTATATATGTTTTTTCATTGCTTTTAAGTTTGTTTCCTTTTTATTCAAACCATAAGTATAAATGTAGAAAGTGTAGTTTTGAATTTTAAGTAGATGTTTAAATAACTTTGTGAACTTTGCGTTTTCTTTGCGTACTTTGTGGTTAAATAAAATCTATGAAATTATTTATAACAGGAATTGGCACCGATGTAGGTAAAACAATTGCATCAGCCATTATAACCGAAGCTTTGGAAGCAGATTATTGGAAACCTATTCAAGCGGGAGATTTGAACACTTCAGACAGTCATAAAATAAAGTCTTTTATATCGAATGATAAAACTGAGATCCATCCAAATAGCTATGCTTTAAATACTCCTGCGAGTCCACATTTGGCTGCTGAATTGGATAATATTGTTATTGATTTAAAAAAAATAGCAGAACCGGTTACTGAGAATCATTTAGTAGTTGAAGGTGCTGGAGGACTTTTTGTTCCACTGAATAATCAAGATTGCGTGATTGATTTAATAAAACCAGATTATAAAGTTATTGTAGTTTCTCGTCATTATTTGGGAAGTATCAATCATACTTTGCTAACTATAGAAGCTTTGAAAAGTAGAAATATTGCCATTGCAGGAATTTTGTTTAATGGTAACGAAAATCAATCCACAGAATCCATTATTTTGAATAAAACAGGCGTAAAATGTATTGGAAGAATTGACGAAGAACCTTATTTTGACCAAAATGTAATTCGAGAATATGCCGATTTGTTTCAGGAGAATCTTTTAAATTTATAGAGAATAGAAAAAAGAACAAAGAGAATAGACTTTCTTATCTTTGTCTGAAATCACAGTGTATAGTCTTTATTCTATACTCTATTTTCTATATTCAAAAAATGACTTTAACAGAGAAAGACAGCCAATACCTTTGGCATCCCTATACCCAACATAAAACGGCTCAAACTCCTATTGCGATTACAAAAGGCGAAGGTGCTTTACTTTGGGACGAAAACAACAAAGAATATATCGATGCTATTGCTTCCTGGTGGGTGAATCCGTTTGGACATAGT
>NCET01000184.1 GCA_002280815.1 Flavobacteriales bacterium 32-34-25
TTATATTAGTGGTGGAAAGAAAAACAAGCTGAATAAAATTGATATAGTAGGTTTCTTTTCCCAAAAAGGAAAATTAGAAAAAGGTGATTTAGGATTGATAGAAGTAAAAGATTTTATTTCGTTTGCCGCTGTAAAATTCAGTAAAGTAAAAGACTTACTGCACCATGTTAAGGACGAAAAAATGAAAGGTAAGAAATATAAAATTCAGGTTGCCCGAAATGTAATTAAGAAAGTAGAAGAGTAGTGTTCAGTGTTCAGTTTTTTAGTAAGCAGTAAAAATAGTATAACAATATAAAAAATCGTTAAGAGTAAATTTGATTTACTGTTAACGATTTTTTGCTATAATGAGATTGCTGCTGATCACTCTTTTCTCTGATCACTGCAAACTGAAGACTATATTTTCTTCACGTATTGGGTTATAATTACAATTTGTTGACCGTCTACTTTTCCTTCAATATATTCGGCATTTTCGTGGTCTAAGCGGATGTTTCTTACCGCTGTTCCTTGTTTGGCTACCATGCTGGAACCTTTTACTTTCAGGTCTTTTATCAAAACTACTGAGTCTCCGTGTTCTAAAATTACTCCGTTACTGTCTCGGTGGATGATTTTGTTTTCGTCGTCTTCTCCTTCGCCAGTTGCTTTTGCCCATTCTAAAACATCTTCGTCCAGATACATCATATCCAGTAATTCTTGTGGCCAACCCGCAGCACGCAAACGGCTCAACATTCTCCATGCTACTACCTGAACAGGAACGTGTTCGCTCCACATACTGTCATTTAAGCATCTCCAGTGGTTTAAATCTTCGTTTCCTGGAAGTTTCAATTTGTTCAATACAAGTAGTACAAGCTTGAATAGCCTCATCAATTCCGCCTTTTTTAGTAGGAAGTACTTCGTACACTTTTAGGTTTTCGGTTGCTCCACAAAGTTCACATTTTCCTCCACTACGTTTATTTAATTCTCTATCTATGCTCATTATTGATTTTTATTTTTTTGCGAAAGTACGTTTATTCAAGACTTTCTACAAGATTTTATTAGTCCTTAGTTGTTAGTACCTAGTCCTTAGTACAGTTTTCTAACTTCTGCCTTCTAACCTCTAACTTTACTTTACTCTTACGGCTTTTGGAACTAACAATTCGTATTCTCCTCCATTGCGAAGTACATCTCTAACAATACTTGAACTTATATAAGAAGTTTTTGCAGCAGTCAACAAAAATACGGTTTCGATTTTAGATAATTGTCTGTTGGTATGTGCAATGGCTTTTTCGAATTCAAAATCTGCCGGATTACGCAAACCACGAAGAATGAAATTAGCGCCTATTTTTTTGCACAAATCAATGGTTAAGCCTTCATAAGTAATGACCGAAATTTTAGGTTCGTCCTTGAAAGTTTCTTCAATAAAACGTTTTCTTTCTTCCAGTGGAAACATGTATTTTTTTTCGGCATTCACCCCAATGGCAATAACGATTTCATCAAATAGCGGAATTCCTCTTTTGATAATGTCTTCATGACCTAAGGTGATAGGATCAAATGATCCCGGAAATATGGCTTTTCTCATTTATTTTGAGTTTCTAAGATTCTGAGCTGCTAAGTTACAAAGTTTTTTAGGAGTTGGAGTATTGTATTGTCTTGAAAAACTGATACGCATTAAAACAGCAATTACTACTTTAAGTATGTTGCTCTTGTTGCGGAGATTCCTCCTTCGTCGGAAAGACAAACTGGGTGGTTATGGTTTGTGCAAAAGTTTGATTAGTACCTTTTCCATAATCTACTTCCACAATCTTGTCCTTCCGACGAAGGAGGAATCTCCGCAAGTTGAGTCATAAATATTGTGTTTTATATACTTTGTGGAAAACCCCGATAGGTAGATTTAAATAATGTTCCTGCAAATATGGGTAAATAGCTTGAATACTTTGTTGAGTTACTGGATAAGATTGTAACGCTATCGCTCGCAATGACATATTGAGGTGTTAAAAAAATAAAACCACAGCTTTAAAAGATTAATCTGTGCTAATCTTTTAAAGCTGTGGCAAAAAAATAATGATGTATGTTTTTAATTAGCTAAAGCCAACTCAATTGCATTAGTAAATAAATCCGCTAATGGAATTCCGGCTGCAGCAGCTTGTTGCGGAATCAAACTTTCGGTGGTTAATCCCGGAATGGTATTCATTTCGAGCATGTGTGGCTCATCGTTAACGATGATGAATTCAGAACGGGAGAATCCTTTCATTTTCAACACTTCGTATGCACGTTTTGCAATTGTTCCCACTTTTTGAGTCATTTCATCAGAAAGTCTCGCTGGGGTAATTTCCTGTGATTTTCCTTGGTATTTGGCTTCATAATCAAAGAAATCATTTTCAGAAACGATTTCGGTAATTGGTAACACAATGATTTCTCCTTTGTAATTGATAACACCTACCGAAACTTCGGTTCCGTCAAGGAAACTTTCAATGATAATTTCGTTGTCTTCTTTGTAAGCCGTTTCGATAGCTGTAGGCAATTCGGCTTCGGTTTTTACTTTCGAAATCCCGAAACTGGATCCTGCTTTATTTGGTTTTACAAAACAAGGCAATCCTACTTTATTGATGATTTCGGCAGTATTGATTAGATCGCCTTTGTTTAGATAATAAGAAATGGCTGTTTTAATTCCGTATGGTTTTAATACCGAAAGTAAATCTCTTTTATTGAATGTTAAAGCAGCTTGGTAATAATCGCAAGAAGTTTGCGGAATGCCTAATAATTCAAAGTAAGCCTGCATTAAACCATCTTCACCGGGAGTTCCGTGAATGGCGTTGAAAACGCAGTCAAAGCTAATTTTGCTGCCGTTTACGTTTACTGAAAAATCGTTTTTATCGATTGGAAATTCAGTATCAGAATCGTCAACATAAACCCATTTTTCTTTGAAAATGTGGATGCGAAATCCGTTGTATTTGGTTTGGTCTAAGAATTTGTAAACTACGTTACCGCTAATAAGTGAAATTTTGTACTCACTAGAATAGCCGCCCATGATGATGGCAATGTTTTTCATTTAGTCTCGTTATGTATTGTAAAAATTGGTTTTTTGTTTTTTAGCCCCGATGGCAACGGCATCCTTTTTCTCGCTTCTTTAGCGAGGAAAAGATAGAGTGAACAGCGGGAAATAGCTCCTGAAATAAAATAAGCTAGAACGGAAGCTAGATTAAACAAAATTATCATTTTTTTTGAAACGAAATAGCTTTATCTTTGTCACCTTTCAAAAAAATAATATATGAGTTTACGTAAATATCTTACTAGTCGCGCGTTTTTCACACAAGCTTTTCTTGCCACTTTGATAATTGCTGTTTTGGGTTATCTTTTTATGCATTGGTTAACTTTTACTACTGATCATGGACATGAAATTACGGTTCCTGATTTGAGAAAATTGACCGAAGAACAAGTAGAGGAGAAGTTGGACGAATTGGATTTGGATTATGTATTGCTTGATAGTGTAGATTATAGAGGAGATTATCCTAAGTACAGTGTGGTTCAGCAAGATCCAATACCGGGAGCTAAGGTAAAAGAAGGAAGAAAAGTTTATATTAAGATTAATAGTTCGGGTTTTTCATCGGTTAAAGTTCCTGATTTAATTGAGAAAACTTATCGTGAGGCCGCACCAACATTAAGAGCGTTGGGGCTTGAAGAAGGAACAATTACTTATATTCCAAATCTTGGAAAAGATATGGTTCTTGAAATGCGTTACAAAGGAAGAAACATAAAGCCAGGAGACAGAGTGTTGAAATCGTCTAAAATTGATTTAGTTTTAGGAGATGGAAAAGCCAGTTATGAAGAAGATATTACTAGCGAAATAGATAGTACTGTAGTTGCTGAACCAACAGAAGAATTGCCAGATGAACAATAATATTGAGCCGATTGATTTAGAAGAAGAGGAATTATTTGAACATTATAAATTTGAAGTTCCTAAAGGGCAGGCATTGTTGCGAATTGATAAATATTTGATGGGATTGATTCCTAATGCTACCCGAAATAAAATACAAAATGCCGCTACCGAGGGCAATATTTTTGTCAATAATGCTACGGTAAAATCCAATTATAAAGTAAAACCGTTTGATGTAGTAGCAGTAATGTTATCGCATCCACCGTTTGAAAACCATGTTCTTCCAGAGAATATTCCGTTGAATATTGTTTATGAAGATGATGCTTTATTATTGGTAAACAAGGAACCGGGATTAGTGGTGCATCCAGGTCACGGTAATTATACAGGAACTTTAGTGAATGCATTGGCTTTTCATTTTGAGAACTTACCAATGAATAGCAGCGAGCGTCCGGGACTGGTTCACCGAATTGATAAAGATACTTCGGGTTTGTTGGTAATTGCCAAGACCGAAGCTGCTATGACGCATTTGGCCAAACAATTTGAAGCTAAAACTACCGAAAGGGAATATGTAGCTCTAGTTTGGGGAAATGTTGTTGAAGATAGTGGAACCATCGAAGGAAACTTAGCGCGTCATTTGAAAGATCGTATGCAAATGGCTGTTTTTGCTGATCCTGAAATAGGTAAACCTGCTATTACACATTACAATGTTTTAGAGCGTTTTGGTTATGTAACCTTGATTACTTGCCGATTAGAAACTGGAAGAACACACCAGATTAGAGCGCACATGAAACACATTGGTCATCCATTGTTTAATGATGAGCGTTATGGAGGTCATTTGATTTTAAAAGGAACTACGTTTACCAAATACAAGCAGTTTATAGAAAATTGTTTTAAAGCTTTGCCAAGACAGGCTTTACACGCTAAAACACTTGGTTTTGTGCATCCAAATACTGGAGAATTAATGCGTTTTGATACTGAATTGCCACAGGATTTCCAAGATTGTATTGAAAAATGGCGTAATTATTCGAAATCACATGCTACTGAAGAAGAGGAATAATTCAATTATAATAAGTTGAAACAAATAAAAAATCGGAATGAGACTTATCTTATTCCGATTTTTTATTTGGATGTTTTTGATGAATTTAGTTCTTAATAATCACTTTGTCTAAAGCAACAAAATTTCCTGTACTTCCAAAACCTGTTCCGTCTTTTTTATACCAATTCCCGTGTTCTCCAACTACAGTAACCGTTATGTTATAGTTTCCTTTTGGTAAAACTGGACTAAGGAATTTTAAGGAGTTTTCAGAGTATTTGCAATACATGTCAATAGTGGAGGATAGTACTGTTTTTCCTTTTTTATTTTTGATTACAATAGTAGCATAACCGCCATCAACTTTTGAAATGCCAAAAACAACAACTTGCGTTCCCTTAAAATCAACTGAAAAAGAAGCTCCTTTAGCATCAGATTGGCTTATTTTAGAAGAATTATCTTCTGACCAATTTCCAAAATATTGAATCGCTTTGGTATCGGTATTTTCAATTTCAGTATAGTTCATTTTGGATGGAGACCACGTACCTTTTGCAATATCAATTTGCCAACTTTGTTTGTAATCTGGAAGTGAAATACTGGTATTAGTAACTAAAAGCGGTTGCCAAACATAAGTTGCAGCTGAATTTTGACGAGGAAAAGCCCAACGGTCCCCCATAAACAAATAAGTGGTTTCTTTGGAACCAACGATAGGAAGTACAAATGTAGATTGTGAATTCCAGGTTAGAGAATCTTTTGGTGCAAAAATACCCTGTTCTTTCCAAGGTCCTTTTAAAGAAGGCGCACTAAAATAATAATTGTCATTTCGTTCCCAGGAAGTTAAACCAGAACCCATCCAGAAATAAGTGTTGTCTTTTTTGATAATTACAGGTGCTTCGCAATGCGAGGTCATGTCTTTTACCAATTGCTCCGTTACACTTTTGTAATCATCGCTCAGTTTGTACAAATTTCCTGAATGCGTAATAATGTAACCGCTGCCATCCGTATCTTGATAAGTACCCATATCCCATTTTTTGATAGGTTTTCCATCAAAAAGAACTGGGCCTTGGAAAGTATATTCGCCATCGATAGTTTTAGAGGTTGCATAGCCCACATATTGGTCTTTGTATTTAAGATCATCGGCGTGCATGTACATAATGTATTCTCCTGTTTTTTGGCATTTCATTACTTTAGGTCTTTCACCTACGCGATCTGGACCTAAAGCTCCTGATTTTTGTACAGGCAATACCATTTTTTCAAACTTCCAGTTGTATAAATCTTTTGAAGAATAACAGCTAAAACCATTAAAAGCATTGCTGGTATCAGTTTTGAATTCTCCAAAAAGATAAAATTTACCGTTCTCTTGTATAATATTGGCTCCATGTGCGCTAACTACATTATTGTTGTTGTCAAACCAGGGAATTCCGGAATAAATAGCGATAAAATTTACCGTTCTCTTGTATAATATTGGCTCCATGTGCGCTAACTACATTATTGTTGTTGTCAAACCAGGGAATTCCGGAATAAATAGCCTCTATTTTTCCTTTTTGGGCTGTAGCCAAAGAAGAAATACTTAAAAAGACCATTATTATGATTGATTTAATTTGTTGGAGATACATATACATATAATTTTATTTAACGATTGACTTTATTAGAGTTTTTTAATCTAAGTTAAATTATCTTTCAAAATGATGTTCTCCCGAACCAATGTTATCAATATAAAGATAATTTCCTTCTTCGGTAGCGGTTAGTTCTTTACCATCAACTTTAATTGTAGTTCCAATTTTGTCACATTTTGGTAAATATACTTTTGCAGAACTGTTATTGGGAACAGTAATTTTTAAATGATATTTAGCATTAGTGTAATTCCAGTCCACTTTAATAGCGCCTTTATCAGTTGCATAAGTTCCTTTGGCAGAAGTCAGTTTATTTCCAAACCATAATGGTTTTATTTGAATTTTTTCGTGTTGCGGAGCTAAAGCTGTAATTCCTAAAATGTAATTTTGCATACCTAATAATCCAACTGCTCCCCAAGGATGTGACATACTTTGGTTGGTCGTATTGGCATCCCAAGATTCCCAAGTCGCAGTTCCGCCAAGAGAGATTGTTTTTGCCCAACCGTCCCATTCAGGATTAGTATATAAATCAATAAGATGTTCACCTTCGTTAGCCAAGCCAAGAGATTCTGGTAACCAGCGAAGACATACCATTCCCACGTTCATTTTTTGTTTTTTTATCTCCTCAATGACTTGTTTTTTATTGGTTTCAGGAACAATATGTAGCGCATAAGGAAGAATATTGGCGTGTTGCGAAACATGAGTACTTGCATTTTTATCGTTTTTTATTCCGTCAATATATACACCACTTTGATTGAATAAGTGCGTGTTGATGGCTTTTTTGATGGCTTCGGCTTTGTTTGTATAAAGTGTTTTGTCAGCTTCATTTCCTATAACTGCTGCTATTTTAGAAATAATATTGAAATCTTCATAAGCGTAAGCATCAATAACTGTTCTGGATTCGGTACTCATATCGTAACCGTAACGCATGGTTGTTGGCCAATCGATAATTCCAAATTCATAAGGACCTTTTCCTCCTTTTAGTTTATGAATTAATCCAGTGCTGTCATTTTTATAAGTATCAACATAATCGGCAATTTTTTTCAAACGCGAATAATTGGATTTTAAAAATTCAATATTGGCAGTTTGCGTGTAATAATCCCAAACCCATACTAAAAAAGATTGAGTAAAATCAGGAATGTCTCTTCCGCCATCTACATTTGGATAGACCGCATTTAATTGTCCGTCAGGCCAATATTGATCCTGAGATTGAAGAAATTGGTTTAATGCACGCATATTCATCGTTCGGTCGTTCATAACACTCATAGCAGGAACTGCCTGCGACCAACTGTCTAATAAAAACGCACCTTTTTCTCTGGTAGGTGTATCTACAAAATCTTCCTGTGCTCCCAGAATTAGTGTATGCGTCATTAATTCCCAGGTTTTATTCAGCATCTCATTTGAAGATTCGAATGAAGAACGAGCAATATCTAATTCGAAATGACGACTAATAAAACTCACATTGTTTTGATTCAGATCGTTTGGCGCATTGTCAATTTGTAAATAACGCATCCCAAAATAAACATGAGGATTGAAAACAGAATTGTTTCCGCTAGGGATGTATTTAAAGCTCAGATTAGTGGATTGATTCATTTTTAAATTTACAGCAGTTTCATCTTCATTTAATTGATAACCACCTAACATTTTAATGGTATCTCCAGCAATGCGTTCGTTAAAATTGATTTTAAAACTACCCGCATATATTTTGCCTAAATCAATAATATATTTACCGTTTCCTAGATTTTTTATTGCCACTGGTTTGATTTCTTTTTCAATAACGCGTGTTAAATCAGATTGTAAGGTTCCTGTCCAGGGAGCAGTAGGATTTGGACCAATTTCGGTTGCATTGTTCCAATTTGAATCGTCTAATTTGGTGGTATTCCAATTAGCAATAGCTTTTCGACTGTCAACAAACTCGATTCTACCTACACCTTCGCCACCACGTTGCGGTTGTCCTTGAATCCATTGTGAAGCCTGTGTTTGTTTCCATGTTTTATCAGTTCCAATAGTAGTTTTCGAACCATCAGTATATTCGATAATGGTTTTTGAAATCATACCACGGCTTCCTGTAGCGCGACCTTGTCCGCCGCCATACCAATGCGTGAGACAAGCTAAGGTGTTTTCAGTATTTTTATTTAATAAACTAGTTATGTCCCAAGCATTGTAATAACTGTATTGTGGATAGTGATTGTTGAATCCTTTTCCAACAAATTTCCCATTAATATACAATTCGTAACTGTGACAAGCAGAGATGTAAGTAATTGCTTTTTTTATCGTTTTGTTGGGTAGATTAGTTTTTTTTCTAAAATAACTGTAATCGTCGTTGTCTTTAGAATCTCTTTTAATCCATTGTGCCGTTGCCCAATCATTATTAGTTAATAAACCCGTTGTAAAAGTAGCCGTTGCCGAATAAGGACTCACATTTCCATCTTTATCCCAGCTGCGTACTTTCCAATAATAAGTAGTTGCCGCTTTAAGATTAGCTCTTTCGAGATAAACATAATTTTGTTTTCGGGAGTTGGTTTTACTACTATTCCAAACATCTGCTTTATTCGCATTAAGATTAGATTGACTTGAAGCAACTATAATTTGGTAAGCCGATTGAATTTCATTCGGATCACTATCGCTGGTATGCCAACCAAAATAAGTTTTGTTGTTGGTTCCAATGGGATTTTGCTTATCGAAACTTCGTAAATTAAAAGGAGCATTTGGGTTTGCTGCACTAATTTTAATCAACGAAAAAAGAAAGAATAATAGAATTAAAGTTGGTTTTATTTGGTTCATTACTTGTTGATTGGTTGTTTTTTGGCGAATAAAATAGCTCTATTAATTACTTAACTTTAAAGTTTACTACGTTTTCATTAATGTGTTTTTCTTCTCCTTGAATGGTTTCGGCAGTAACGTTTTTAAGAGAAATGTTTTTTATAGGTAATTCTTTTTCTCCTTTGATTCTGGAAATAAATTTCACGTTTTTAGCAGTAACATTTTTTAGAAAAACATTAGAAATAGGAGTTAATCGGCGTTCAACAGTTGGAACTAAATTCTTCCATTGGTATAAAACATCGGTTTCAATACCTAGTACGCCAAAATCCATTTTGCTTCCTTTAATGTTTTGAACATAAATATTCTTCACATAACCGCCCATGCGTTCATTGGTTTTAATGAATACCAAATTGAACATTTTTGCTCCGTCTAAAACTTCGCAATTGTCAATGAAAACATTTTCTATTCC
>NCET01000185.1 GCA_002280815.1 Flavobacteriales bacterium 32-34-25
GTTTTTATTGAGTATTTTTTGGAAACGTACTACAAAAAGAGCTGTAAACTGGACACTTTCATGGGGTTCAGCCTTTAGTTTATTTGTTGGAGTTTTATACTTATGGATTTTTCCAGCTGATATTTACACAGCCTGGCCTCACTTTTTATTGATTTCTTTTTACATTTTTGTCGTTTTAATGGTGACAGCCATTGTCATTTCATTAGTGGATAAAAATCCTCAAACTAATTTCGAAATCGAGTCAGAAGTTCCTAAAACCAGTAAAAAAGTCAAATTGTTGTTTGGTTTATTAGGAGTAACAATTGTCGTTTTATATCTCATTTTTAATTTCAATTAATATGAATCTATTTTCTTCTTTACGCCAAAGTTTTAAAACGATTGTTTGTGTTGTTGCGGTATTCTTTTTTTCAGAAGCGGCTTCGGCTCAAACCTGGATTTGGTATCCGGGCGATTTCGAAGTTTGGTTAAGCAATAAAATGCAGGTAAGGCGTACAGAGCGCGAAGCGGTATTTCCACCGCTTTGGCAATATTACAGTCCTTACGCATTGGTAACTTTTCAAACAGAAGTGGATATTCCAGAACCAGACGACGTAAAAATCTACTCGGAAGGATCTTTTCAATTGCTTTTAGATGGTGTTCAGGTTTATGGGCAACCAAAATCAATAAAAATTCCTGCCGGGAAACACAAAATTTCCTTTAAAGTATACAATCAGGAAGTGTTGCCGGCTATTTATATTGCTGGTAAGTATGTTAAATCGGATGCCGCTTGGAAGGTGACTAATGAAGATAAACTTTGGATTGATGAAAATGGAAAAGCACAACAATCCGGTACACCATGGGTGCCTGTTGGTTCTTGGAACTTTGATTCACCAGAGAATAAACCTTCCGGATTTAAGCTAACAACCACACCTTGGAACGCAAAAAAAACAGAAAAAATAGGAGCTGGTGAGTTGGTAGATTTTGGTAAAGAAACTTTTGGTTATATTAAAATTCACGGCGTAAAAGGAAAAGGTAAAGTAGCACTTTATTATGGTGAATCTCGTGAGGAAGCGCTGGATACGGCCAGATGTGAAACATTAGACCACTTATCTTTTGATGGAAACCAGCCTGAAACTTACACACATAATGGTTCCAAAGCATTCCGTTATGTTCAAGTTCAAGCAGATGCATCGGTAAAATATGATTCTATTTCGATGCTTTATGAATATTTGCCATTGGACTATCGTGGAGCATTCAAATCTTCGGATGAACAATTGAATAAAATTTGGGATGTGTCGGCTTACACGATGCATTTAACCTCCCGCGAATTTTTTATAGACGGGATTAAACGCGACCGTTGGGTTTGGTCTGGCGACGCTTATCAAAGCTATTTAATGAATTATTATTTGTTTTTTGATTCGGCTTCTGTAGAACGAACGCTGTTGGCGCTTCGTGGTAAAGACCCTGTGACGGCTCACGTAAATATCATAATGGATTATTCGCTGTATTGGTTTGTGGGTGTTTACGATTACTATTTGCACACCGGCGATACGAAATTCATCAAAACTTTTTATCCAAGAATGAAATCATTGATGGAATTCTGTTTAGAAAGAAGAAATAAAAACGGATTTCTGGAACCTTTAGAAGGCGATTGGGTTTTTATTGATTGGGCAAACGGATTACCAAAAACCGGTGAGGTTAGTTTTGAGCAAATGCTTTTAGCGAGAAGTTTAGAAGCCATGGCAGTTAGTGCTGAAATTGCAGGTCAAAAGGATGACCAAAAAGAGTATAAAAAATTAGCAGATGATTTAAAAACAAAATTATTTGATGTCTTTTGGGACAAGAAACAAAACGTGATGAAACACCAGCGTATCGATGGTAAAATACAGGATATTGTAACCAGATACGCTAATATGTTCGGTATTTTTTTCAATTATTTTAATGAAGAACAAAAACAAAGTGTAAAAAATAAGGTGCTGCTGAATAAAGATGTTCTTCAAATCACAACACCATACATGCGTTTTTATGAGTTGGAAGCCTTGTGTGCTATGGGCGAACAAGATTATGTGTTGAAAGAAATGAAAGATTATTGGGGCGGGATGTTAAAAGAAGGCGCAACATCTTTCTGGGAGGAATACAATCCAAGTAAAAAAGGAACTGAACATTTAACGATGTATGGTCGTCCTTATGGAAAAAGCCTTTGCCATGCCTGGGGAGCAAGTCCAATTTACTTATTAGGAAAATATTATTTAGGTGTAAAACCAACAGCTCCGGGTTATGCTGAATATGAAATCAAACCTAATTTAGGAGGATTGCAATGGATGGAAGGAAAAGTACCAACACCAAAAGGTGAAGTGGCATTGTATGTAAGCAAATCAGAAATCAAAGTAAAAGCAGGGGAAGGCGAAGGAAAATTGATTATTGAAAGTAAAAGCAAGCCAAAAACCAATTCGGGAACGATTACAGAATTGGCTAAAAACAGATATCAATTGACGGTAAAACCGAATGTGGAGTACAAAATAAGTTATAAAGCAATTTAAATAATAGTTTCAACTAAGCTGGCGCAGGGTTCATAATCCTGAGGTCGTTAAATGAAAAAAAGATGAAAAAAAACAAATCGATACTTTTATTCTTATTGTTTTTGAGCTTACCTGTTTTAGCTCAAAATACACTTTGGAAACCCGCTTCTTTCGAAGTGGTGAAATCCAATTACAAAACCTTCAAAACCACACAATACGCCCACGTTTTTTCAGAAAGCAAACACAATATTGTCAAGCTGGCTTCGGAATTACAAGGATTAACAGGAGTTGAACTTCCTTTAGATCAATATAAAAATGGAACGAATGCACCTTTGAAACTAAAATTCAAGGAGAATGTGCTGTTGCTTATTGGTACTTTTCAGGAAAAAGACAACAAAGATTATTTTCAATTTTCTGCGGCTGATAATGCTAAATTAGTTCTTGAAAATGGAGTGACCGTAACAGGTTTGCCAGCTGTAAATGTTTATGCAATTTCATATTCTAAAGGAACACAAACAATTTTACCTAACGCAAAAGGATTATTTGTTGTTTTAGGAGCGGTAAAAAGCAGTCAGAATTTAGTTGCCCGAAATGCTGAACTTCCAGACGGAAAGCTGTGGAATCCAACGTTCATCGTAGAAGGATTTTCAGATGAGAAACCTTTGTTCGAAATCATTGGCGGCGAAAACAAACCCGTAATTGATGAAGGATTTCCAGGAACCGAAGGCATTCAGGGCGGTTTTGAAGGCGGTCGTGTGGTAAAAGTAGGCGATACCTATCATATGTTTCCAACAGAAAGAGCTGGTGAAGTTGGTGTGGAAATGTATTATGACAGAGTGAAAACCAAGATTGGTCATTGGACGAGTAAGGATGCGATTCACTGGAAAAGAGAATCCACAATTTATCAGGCCAGCGGAGTTTACGCCGTTACTGAAGACGATAATCCGATGAATGATCGTCGTTCGGCAATTTGGTCGTATATGCCGGTTTTTAACGAAAAAGCAAACAAGTGGTACGGCTATTATTTAGCTTATACAGTTAGTAAAACAATAGAACCAAACCATTCTTTCGGAAGAATTTGGAGATGCGAATCTACTGTAGAAGGGATCAACGGAATTGGCGGTCCTTATAAAGATATGGGCATCATTATGGAACCAGGATTAGACTCTCAACCTTGGGAAGGACGTCAGGGAGTGGCTTCTTTTTTTCCGTATCAGGTGGGCGAAAAATGGTTTGGATTTTACAGTGGAGCTTATCCATTCGCCTCTTGGGCAGATTATCCGAAAAAATCAGGAAAAGGATGGTTTGTGGCTTTGGCCGAATCCAATAGTTTAGAAGGACCTTGGACAAGATTAAATAAAGGTTTGGAACCAATAAAATCGATACATCCTTTATTTGTCGAAAATCCTATTGTGAGCCAACTGCCAAATGGCGTATACATCGCTATTTTTGATGGAGGGCCTGATGGTTGGGGACATCATTTGCCAAATATGATGGGTTACTCATTGTCTAAAGACGGAGTGAATTGGTCAGAAGCTTGTTATTGGCCGATTGAAACAAAAGTCGATAAATGGTGGGATATTATGCGTACGCCATTGTGTTTAATTCCAGAAGGAAACGATGTGTATACCATTGTGTATAATGCAATTGATTTAAAAAGAAGATTTCACCCTACAGGAATGGTAAAAGTGAAATTGAATCGTGATGTAATGGAAGCTCGATTGAAAGAATTGGAAAAGAAATAATAGCAACACAGATTAAACAGATTAGAGAAATATCCACAGATATTAATATTTATTTCTCAAATTTCTAAAATCCGTGTTCCAAAAAATAGCAATATTTTAAATGAAAAATACAATAAAATATCTCGTAATTGGAATAACAATTTTGCTAATAGCGAGCTGCGCCACGAAATACAAAAAAAGAGACATCAACGACGCCGTAATGCAGGAGATTTACAACGAAATCAAAACGCCTTACAAATATGGTTTAGTAATGGTGCCAACGAACAATTCCTATAAAATGGACTGCCCAAGCGTATTCCGAAAAGACGGAAAATGGTTTATGACCTATCTGATTTATGATGGTAGAGGTTATGAAACCTGGTTGGCTGAAAGTAATGATTTATTGAATTGGAAACATTTAGGTAAAGTGATGTCTTTTTCTAAAGATGAAAAGGAATGGGATGTGAATCAAAAAGCGGGTTATATTGCTTTGCAGGATTACACTTGGGAAGGAAGCTACAAATGGAATAAATACGATGGTAAATACTGGATGAGTTATTTTGGTGGAAATACCACCGGATATGAAGCAGGTGTTTTATCAATCGGGATGGCTTACACAAAGGAATCTCCAACAAAAGCCCACGAATTTGAGCGTTTGCCTAAAGCTGTTTTAACGCCAAAAGATAAAGATGTAAGTTTTTGGGATAACAGTACGATGTACAAAAACTCGGTTATTGAAGACAAAGAACGAATCACTGGAAGCAAATTTATCATGTATTACAATGCCCGTGGCGATAGTTTGAACCCGGCAAAAGGTGCAGAGCGTATTGGTATGGCAGTTTCTAATGATATGAAAACTTGGAAACGTTTCGGAAAAAATCCGGTACTAAACAACCATAGAGGAATTACAGGCGATGCTTTCATTCAAAGAATCAACGATACTTGGGTAATGTTTTATTTCGGAGCTTTTTGGACAGGTTGGGATCAAGGTGCATTTAACCGATTTGCTGTATCGAACGATTTAATTCATTGGAACGATTGGAAAGGCGACAATTTAATACAGTCATCAGAACCGTATGATAATATGTTTGCACATAAATCATTTGTTGTGAAACACAACGGTGTGGTGTATCATTTTTATTGCGCAGTAAACAAAGCAGAACAAAGAGGAATTGCTGTGGCAACTTCTAAAGATTTAGGAAAAAGTGAAACGAGTTTTGTAGCTCCGCCAGTGAAAAAAGAATCTAAAAAGAATTAAGTACAAAATATATGTTTAAGTCAGTCAATAATTACCGCTTTTTTAAGTCTCGATTTTCGATAGTATTCTGTTTGTTTAGTATTTGCACAATACAAGCTCAATTACGGGTGAACCAGCTGGAATTCCGCGATTGGCACAAATTTATTCGGATGTTCCTTGGGAAAACCCAATGGTTTCGGGTATTAATAGACAGCCTGCCCGTGCAACTGCGTATTCGTATACTTCGGTTGCCGATGCGCTTGAAGGAAATCGATTAAAAAGTAGAATCAAATTATTAAATGGCGATTGGGATTTTAAATTTTCTAAAAATTTGCAGGAAGCACCTCAAGATTTTTATCAATCGGAGGTAAAAGGTTGGGACAAAATTGAAGTACCGTCAAATTGGGAATTGAAAGGATACGGCATGGCGATTTATAAAAGCGCAGTGTATTCCTTCCGTCCGGTAAATCCACCTTTTGTACCTCAAGATGATAATCCGATTGGTTCGTACCAACGTAAATTTACCGTTCCTGAAAATTGGGATGGAATGACGGTTACACTTCATTTTGGAGGTGTAAGTTCGGCATTTCAGGTATGGTTAAACGGAAAATTTTTAGGCTATGGCGAAGACAGTTTCAATTCGTCTGAGTTTAACATTAGCCCGTATTTGAAAAAAGGAGAAAATGTACTTTCGGTGCGCGTGTTTCGTTACAGTGATGGTTCCTATTTAGAGGATCAGGATCATTGGCGTTTGAGCGGAATTCAGCGTGAGGTGTTCATTATGGCGGAACCAAAATTGCGTATTCAAGATTTTTTTGTACAAACCAAATTGGATAAACAATACCAAGACGCGGTTTTTCAGTTGCGTCCGCGTATGGAGAACTTAACTGGCGATACGATCAAAAACCAAACGGTCGAAGTGCAATTGTACGATGCACAAAACAAGCCTTTATTCGAAAAAGCCTTAAGCAGAAAAGCTTCAGATATTATTAGCGAAGTTTCTCCACGATTAGATAAAGTACGTTTTGGTCTCTTTCAGGAAACCATAAAAAACCCATTGAAATGGAGTGCCGAAAAGCCCAATTTATACACTTTGATTCTGACGCTTAAAAATCCTGATGGAAGTATCACCGAGGTTAAAACTTGTAAAGTAGGTTTCCGTGCTATCGAATTTTCGAAAGAAAATGGCAAAATGCTTATCAATGGCAAAGAAACGTACGTTTATGGAGTCAATCATCATGGACATCATCCTAGCAGAGGCGAGGCAGTCAATCATCAGGATTTAGAAGAAGATGTGAAGGTGATGAAAAAGTTCAACTT
>NCET01000544.1 GCA_002280815.1 Flavobacteriales bacterium 32-34-25
CTTTGAGGAATTGCAAAACGATTGCTTGTGTTTTTTACATTATAAAGGAAAACCGGTAAAAGCTTCCCGTTTGTTTGCAGGAAATGAGCATGAAATTCAGTCTGTAAAATTGGCAACGCATTTTAATGCTCCTTTGGATTCGTACAAACACGTTCTTTACGATAAAGACATTATTACTAAATTAAGAGCTAAGTTCAAACAATACACTAAAGGCGATAGTAATATTCTTCAAGATTGTCCTTTCAATGAAAGAGATTTATCTGATTTTGAAAATTATGATGAAGCCTACCACCAGTTAATGTTGGATTTAATTGCGCAACAAATAGTTTCGACTCAATTAGTAATTCATAATAGTCCGGTAAAGAAAGTTTTTGTAGATGGAGGTTTTAGTAAAAATTCAATTTATATGAATTTATTGGCCGAAGCTTTCCCTGAAATGGAAGTATATGCTGCATCCATGGCACAAGCCAGTTCATTAGGAGCCGCCTTAGCCATTCATAAAAATTGGAATACAAAACCAATTCAAAATGATTTAATAGATTTGAAATTTTACAAACATTAATATCTAAATTTGCCTATCATCATTCAATTAAAAGAATATTGATAGGCAATTTTAATTAAAGTGTTAAACAATAAACAACAACCCTATGAAATGAGCATTACCTATATTGGATGTAAATACCAATAGTAGTTATGCGAATTACATTTGACCTTTGAAAAAAAATAAAAATCAGCATATGAAAGTTGGACTTTTTATACCTTGTTATGTGGATCAATTTTATCCACAAATAGGTATTGCAAGCTTAGAGTTATTAGAAAAATTTGGATGTGAAGTAAGTTTTCCAATGGATCAAACCTGCTGTGGTCAACCGATGGCTAATAGTGGTTACTCCCATTTAACTGGAGGATGTGATACTAATTTTGTGAATAATTTTTCTGAATTTGAATATGTCGTTTGTCCTTCTGGAAGTTGTACCATGCATGTGAAGGAACACCTTCATTCTAAAGAGAATGAAGCTGCTGCTACACATATTAGAAATAATGTGTACGAACTAACAGAATTTCTAACGGATATATTAAAAGTAGAATCGATAGAAGGAAATTTTCCTTATAAAGTAGGAATGCACCAAAGTTGTCACGGTCAACGTGGATTGAAGCTTTCGCAAATGAGTGAATTAAATGCGGCTCCTTTTTCTAAACCAGAACAATTACTGAGTAAAATTAAAGGTTT
>NCET01000545.1 GCA_002280815.1 Flavobacteriales bacterium 32-34-25
GGACTTTTTATTATCCTCGAAAACCAATACCGTGTGGGCGATGTTGTCGATTTAGATCTTGCCAGTGGAAAAGTAGAGCAAATTAGTTTAAGAAAAACCACTTTAAGAGATCTTGACGGAACAGTACACCATGTTCCGCATGGAGAAATCAAGAGAGTATCCAATCTTTCAACTGAATTTTCTCGAATTAACATCAATATAGGCATTGGATACAGCAGTGATATTGAACACGTAATTAATATTATCAATAAAATAGGTACTGATCTAGCCAATGATCCTGAATGGAAAGAATACATAATCCTAGCGCCACAATTTTTACGCATTGATGAATTTGGTGATTCTTCGATTGTTTTAAAAATTTTAGGAGAAACACAATCAGACAAAAAATGGGATATTACAGGCGAACTAAGAAAAAGAATCAAAATCACTTTTGACCAAGAAGGAATCGAAATTCCGTTTCCGCAATTAGTGATTCATAAAGCCGCTGAAGCTTCTGAAACAAAATAAACTCGCAAAAATTTTATAGATTTATATCTTAATAATTCAACAGCAACAACAATATGAACATAAAAACTCCCATTGTATCAGTAAACTGGCTTAAAGAAAACCTTCAAGATCCCGAATTAATTATTCTAGATGCCGTTTTAGACACTCCGCCACACAATTTACAAATAATAGGTGCACGCACTTTTGATATTAAAAATAAGTTCAGTGATACTTCAAATCCTTTGCCTAACACATTACCAAAACCAGAAGCATTTGCTGCCGAAGCTCGAAAATTAGGCATTAACAAAAACAGCAAAATTGTAGTTTACGATACCAAAAACATTTATTCGAGTCCAAGAGCCTGGTATTTATTTAAAAGCATGGGACACAAAAATGTTTGGGTATTGGATGGCGGACTTCCTGCCTGGATGGAAGAAAATTTACCAACTGAAAAAGTATCCAAAAAAAGTTATCCCGAAGGAAATTTTGAAGCTAATTTTAATTCTGAAATGTTCAAAAACAAAGAGCAAATCTTAGAAAATATCAGTTCTAAAAAAGCAGTTGTAATTGATGCCCGTTCTTCAGACCGTTTTCATGCCGAAACCGAAGAACCTAGAGAAGGTTTAAGAAGCGGACATATTCCGGGAGCTGTAAATCTTCCATTTTCGAAAGTATTAAAAGATGGAAAATATTTACCTCAAGAAGAATTAAAGAAGATATTACCATTGCAAAACGAAGCCTTA
>NCET01000546.1 GCA_002280815.1 Flavobacteriales bacterium 32-34-25
CTCTTCAATATTCATGTGAAAAGTATCCAAATGCACTCCAATATTAGTCGTACCAATACTTTCAATCATTTTTAGAACATCATCTGCTTCAGTAAAAACATAGCTCTCATAACGGTTGATGGGTTCAATGCCTAAGTTGATACTGCGTTCTTTAGCGTAAGCAGCAACTTCAGTAAAGACTTGATAAATAATTTGTTTTTCGTCTTCAGTACAAGGATTTCTGGTAAATGTTCCAATAGCCGAATGCAAAACGCCTCCTAAAAAATCACCATTCATTTCCGCTACTTTATCTAATGCCGATTTGATAAGGATAACAGCTTGTTCTGGATAAAAAGGAATGTGAGCGTTTGCAGGTAAATTCAAACTACAACGTGCTGAAATCCCATATTGTTCCAGATGTTTTTGAGTGGCTTTTGCATCAAAATCCATTGTGACAGGCAAATTGATTTCGAGCATATCAAAACCGTATTCTGCTGTTTTTTTGATGGCAAAATGTCCTCCTTCACTACTCCATTTGGGAATAAATGATAAAATTGATGTTCCAAAAATTGGCATATTTCTATATTTTTAAATTAATTTTTGTGATTTAAAACAACCACCATTCCGTTCGAACACCAATATAAGATCCCCAGCGTTTTTGATTGATTTGTAAATAAGGAGAATAATTATGGTCTCGGGCATAATCATTGTATCGCGCTACCGTGGCCACCAATCGAATGTGTGGACGACTCCAGGGATCACGTTGTCCCAGCGGAACAATTGTAGGTGCCAACGAAAATTTCCACATACTCGCTTCGGGATTATCACCGTCTTTTCTAACGGCATAATGCACTTCCTGAAGCAAATGAAACCAATTGGTCACATAATAAAAGTTTCGTAATCCCACCACAAAATCGGTTTTGCGATTGTAGAATTGATTGCCATTAAAATACTCATCTGTATTGGTACTGGATGATCCACCTTTACTTTTGGTAAAAACACCATAACCATTGATACTGAATTTATTCGAAATATTTAATGAAAAATGTTCTACCATTGTAAACGAATACGCATTAGTGTACTTTCCGTTTTCATCAGGCGCACCATAAGTTGCCCAGGTAAAGGTGTTTCCGTTATCGCCACCGTTAGCAATTCCGTGGCCATAACGGGCTGAAATTTGGTTAAACGAACCTGGTTTTTCTGTTTTAAACGGACTGTTGTATTTGATTCCGGCAACCCATCCGTTATCTTTTAAACGGACTGTTGTATTTGATTCCGGCAACCCATCCGTTATCGGAAGGAAAATTTTTAGAAGCTTCGTCTGAACTTTTAGAAACATAATGGAATTCGCCTAAAAGTTTAATCGTACTATTATTTTTTAAAGAAATACTGTGTTCTCCTATCCAAACCATTCGCTGACGAATCGCTGGATTGGTCGCTCCCGCAACGGTCACTTCATAATTATAAGGATAAACTCCCGTAGAATCTGATGAAGCGGGCATTAACATCGTCAATTCGGTATTTTTATATTTTACACCAAATCCCTGAGCCGAATGATCATCAAAATAAAAATAATCGCTAATGTGAATATCATCATACCTGCGAAAACGAGAACCTGCCCAAGCCGACCATTTACTTCCTAAAATGTTAGTCGCTTCTACATAAGCTTCCGGAAGAATGAAAGTCAATCCATTATTAGAACGACTGCTCACATTTCCAACAAATTGTCCATTAGCAGAATACATACCCAAACGCATTTGGAAAGTAACATTAGTACTTTCTTTTCCAATAATTTTTGGTATAAAATGAATCGCAGGCAAAATATCAACATAATCCACTTGTTCCATACGCCCACCTAAAGAACCTTGTCCAGATAAATTTAACGGTTTCCAATTATTTCCTTCTCCATTTGGCGAAAGCCCAACT
>NCET01000547.1 GCA_002280815.1 Flavobacteriales bacterium 32-34-25
TCGAGTTTTAAACGATATTAGAAACAAACCATTCCATTATTCTGAAAATGCAAATAAAGTTTTAGCTGAATCTTGGGTAAACATGGCAGATATAAAAAATACGTTAGAATTTGGTGATATTGATTTTGATAAAAGCGACACCGAATTTGGAAAAAATACAAAAATCTACATCATTGAAGGAAAAACCCTAAAAGGTCAAGAAATTATCCTAAAAGTGAAAAACGAAGAAGGTAAAGCTACTTTGGAAGAAATTATAAAAAAGTAAATTTTGTATTAACCGCAAATTCGCAAATTAAAATCTTAAATCAGAAATTTTAATTTGCGAATTTTCGTTTATTAACAATTTTTAATCACTGTTTTATCCAATCAATTTCTGATTTATTATTTGCTTTCAAATATTGATTGGTTTGGCTAAAATGTTTGTTCCCAAACCATTTTCCCTGATTAGCACTCATAGGCGATGGATGTCCCGATTCTAAAACTAAATGTTTGCTTCTGTCAATTTTACTTCCTTTTTTTTGTGCAAATGCGCCCCAAAGTAAAAAGACCACATGTTCTTTTTCATCTGATATTTTTTGAATCACTGCATCGGTAAACAAATTCCACCTTAAGTGTTTGTGGCTATTGGGTTTGTCTTTTCGAACGCTAAGTCCTGCATTCAACAACAAAACGCCTTGCTTGGCCCAATGTTCTAAATTTCCCGAAGTTGGCATAAAAATAGAATCCAAATCATTATTGATTTCCCGATAAATATTGCGTAACGAAGGCGGAATTTTAACTCCATCATTAACCGAAAAACACAAACCATTCGCCTCTTCTTCTCCATGATACGGATCCTGACCAATAATTATTACTTTGACCTCTTTGAAACTACAATAATTAAAGGCTGAAAAAATCAAGTCTTTGGGTGGAAAACACACCAATTCCTGATATTCTTTTTCAACTTCTTGCAATAAATCATTAAAATAAGGTTTTTGTAATTCTTCAGACAAAATGGTTTGCCAATCAGGATTTAAGAGAATTTGCATCTTTTTTTCAATTTGTTCCGCAAAGATACACAGAGTAAACACAAAGACACGCAAAGATACTTTTACAAATAACCAAATCTTTATGGATCTCTGTGAAAACTTTAAAAATCTTCGTGAAAGAATCTTTACTATTACCTATTTTTGCATAAAAAGAAGCACTCACAAAGAATGATATCCATCACCGAAAAAACATTACAAGA
>NCET01000548.1 GCA_002280815.1 Flavobacteriales bacterium 32-34-25
ACTTTTGCAATTTCACTAAGCACCAAAACATAAGAAACATTGTCCATGCCCGAACCGCCATACTTAGGATCGACCATCATTCCCAGAAAACCCAATTCGGCCATTTTTTTGACTTGTTCGGCGGGGAATTTAGAAAATTCATCTCGTTCTATCACTCCGGGCAATAATTCATTTTGAGCAAAATCTCTTGCTGCTTGCTGAATCATTTTTTGTTCTTCGGTCAAATTGAAATCCATACTAATTCTTTATTATAAATTAATTCCTCGATCGAGATTAAAAAACTGATTTTGGAGATAAAAATATTTCAAAATTCCACACACAATCTTCGCTTATTGCTTTTGTGTTTTCTAAATTTACTTACTTTTATTTAAAAAAAGCAACTTCGGCTTTTAATATTTTAATCGTTTCTCATTTCCAATATATGAAAAAAGAATTTTACAACGTAATTGGCGTTATGTCAGGAACTTCACTTGATGGAGTTGATTTGGCTCACATACAATTCGAAATAAAACAAAACCAATGGTCTTTTAAAATTTTGGAAAGCGAAACCATTCCTTATAGTGATGATTGGGTGAACCAATTAAAATCAGCAGTGGATTTTTCGAAAGAAGATCTCGAAATTTTAAATCGAAATTACACTCAACTGCTTTCGAAAATAATAGTCGATTTTATCGAAAAACATCAGATCGTTAATTTGGACGCCGTTTGTTCCCATGGTCATACCATTTTGCACCAACCGCAGAATGGATTTACACTTCAAATAGGCAATCTTCCGAAAATTGCTACTTTGACCCAACAAAATATAGTTTGCGATTTCAGAGTTCAGGATGTTGAACTGGGCGGACAAGGCGCTCCTTTGGTTCCTATTGGTGACCGAATTTTATTTAGCGAATACGATTATTGCATGAATCTGGGCGGTTTTTCTAATGTTTCTTTCGAAGAAAAAAATCAAAGAATTGCTTTTGATATTTCGCCTGTAAACACCGTTTTGAATTTTTATGCCAATCAACTAGGATTAAATTATGACGATAAAGGTAAAATTTCGAAAACAGGAAAAATCAATACTGAATTACTAAACGAATTAAACGCTTTCGATTTTTATCAACAAAAACATCCTAAATCCTTGGGATTCGAATTTGTAAAAGAAGCTGTATTGCCGCTTATTGAAAAATTCGAGATTAGCATCGAAGATAAATTACACACTTTTACGGAACACATTGCTTTG
>NCET01000549.1 GCA_002280815.1 Flavobacteriales bacterium 32-34-25
TCAATAGCATCAGTACTTGGAGCTTTTACTGGTTCGTGTGGAGAGAAAATGTGCAAGTCAAGTAATTTTACATTGTTGCATTGGTAATAATGACTCGTCCAAAAACCTGAATTGTGTAATCTTACATCTTGAACCTGAACATTATCGCATTTCCAGATGAATACTAAACGTGGTCTGGAAACTTCAAGATTAGTACATTGTGGATTTTCTTTTCTTCTTTGCCAGAAAGCTTCCCAAAATTTCAATCCGTTTCCATCAATTGTTCCTTTTCCAGTAATAGTGAATCCATTTACACCATAAGCATTAACTAAAGCCGTGAAATATTCAATGCTTTGTCCTTCAATTCGAGAAGGCATTTTTGGATAATCGTTGATGTTATCAGAACCTTTTAAAGTTGCACCTTCGCTTACATGCAAATGCGTATTGGCTCTAAAAAATAAAGCGCCACTCATGAAAGTTCCTTTTGGAATTACCACAACTCCACCGCCATTATTGTATGCTTCGTCAATTGTTTTTTGGATGGCAGCCGTTTGTACTACAGTACTATCGTTTAGGGCACCATAATCGGTAATAGAGTAAAATTTACCTAAATCGCTTGGATTGATTTTTGTTGCATCATGAAACCAATCTGGAATTTTTGTTCCATCAGGAAAAAGATCTTTATTGTTTTTTTGCGAAAATGTTTTTGGAGTAATTGCTAATAAAGCAAGAATGAATAAACAGATTTTTTTCATTTTTTTTAATAAAGGTTAATAAAGCTTGGTCTCCACAAAAAGAATGCCTTTTTTAATCTTTAAATTAATTAAAGCAAATTTAATTTTGGAATTAACGAAGATATGAAAATTATAAGCAAATGTTCATCCTGCATGGCAGGCAGGATACTTTATAACGAAGAAAATTCAACCGCAAATTCACAAATTTAAATACTTTGAAAGTGAAAAATAATTTGCGAATTTGCGGTGAATGTTTTTAGGAGCTGAAAAGGCAAAAGCACTTTAACTATTTTTAATTAGTGAAATTAAAGCCCATTGTATTTCGTGTAAATTGTTTATGAGTCTGTTTAAAATTCATCAAAATTAATTCCCCAAACCCTAAAGGGGGTAATTTTGATGAATTTCGAATAAAATTTCCACCCTTTAGGGCAGGGGAAAAGAAATTTTATTTTTTCTTCGAAAAGTAAATCAAAGCATAAATAACAGATAAAACACCAATTGCAATCA
>NCET01000186.1:0-663 GCA_002280815.1 Flavobacteriales bacterium 32-34-25
TCTGGCACAATCGCCCATAAATAGAGAAGCATTTCTTTCGTTAACATGAAAAGTTTCTTTTCCAGGTTCTACAAAAACAGAAGACCTACTACCAAGCAAATTCACATAAATAGATTGTGGATGATTTATTGGAAATTTTACCGAAAAACTGCCATCATCTGCAATTTTAACCAAATAAGAATCTTGATTTCCTGTCAAAACATTACTTACATGTATCGTTCCTGTTTTTCTTGCTGCTCTAGCAGTATAACCTTTTATAAAACCTGAATAAGTCGCTGAATCTGATTTAAAAATATTTGAAGAATAAACTTCATCATTCGCCAATTTATAGTTTGGATTATCTATTTTTTCGGTACTATAAGTTGCTAATTTTTCTTTATTGTCTCCAAACTTAACTCCTTCTTTTTTATCGATTTGTGCATAAATAGTCTTTTCTTTTCCGGCATTTTCCAGAACAATAGTATAATTATTCTTTTTATTTTCTACTGTTTTATATTTCCAAACCAGTTGATCAACAACTGCCTGATGGGTATAAAATCCGTAATCCCATTGATTACTCCCATCGGTTTGAAACCAATTGCCTTGTAAGGCTTTAGGCATTAAGGATTCGGAATCTTTTTCGTTAATTACAATATCGTAGATAGACCAGTCTCCACCTTCATT
>NCET01000186.1:690-8835 GCA_002280815.1 Flavobacteriales bacterium 32-34-25
GGTTTGAAACCAATTGCCTTGTAAGGCTTTAGGCATTAAGGATTCGGAATCTTTTTCGTTAATTACAATATCGTAGATAGACCAGTCTCCACCTTCATTGGCCTCGCCAAAATCTACTTTATTTACCGTATTATCCAATTTAGGAAAATACAATTTATAACTCACTTCTCCACTTTCGGGCATAGTATATCTTTCGGCTATGGGAATGCCTTCCGTTTTAGTTACAAAAATTTTCTCTCCTCCATTGACATCTTGTATAAAAGATTCTTTAGGAATAAAAATCCATTGTCCTGGATAATATTTAATATAGAAATGAATGATAGTCGCCGAATCGGTCAATTCAATTTTAGTTAATTTTCCAGGAAGATTACTCAATCCATAGTCTGGTTTATCAATTGTTTTCTGCGAGAAAACGCCACTGCTTACAAGAAGCGTGACAAGAATAATAAAGATTTTTTTCATACAAGTTTATTTTTTGGTTTAAAAAACGGTTGGTTATTTGTAAGTTTTTTATTTAATTAAAATCAAACTTAATTATTAATTCCGAATTGAACTACAATTAAATGTTAAAATTATGAATTGTAAATAATTACATTGATTGTTTTCACTTTCGAAATAAATCCGAGAATTATAGCCTGCCATTTAATTCAACGCTACAAACATTAACTTAACCTTTTGTTTGAAGTCTTTTAATCTGTTTTGTTGATGAACCTAATAAATTTGTGGAGCATTAAATAAAACTGCCTTGAAATTTTTCTTCAACAATTTCCGTTACTTTAGAACACAAATTTTTTTATCTTTTTCATCAATGATTGCATTGATTGTAGTCTGGTTTATGTTATACCTGTATATCGACCACAAAGTAGATTACCTGAATAACTTTACCTATAATTCTTATCGAATTTCACAAGAATTCACCTCCAACATAAAAAATTTTCAGACATTTTTACTGTCCGGATATAAGGAAAAAGACTTTTATATCGACTACAATCAGAAGGACCTGAAACTATACATAGAGCATTTAAAAAGTCAAAAAAAGGAAATCGATTTACTATTCAAAGAGTCGAAAGAACTAAAAATTGGCAGTAATCCTACTATGACTACTGTTTCAAAAGAAATTGACCACCTCTATACTATCGTAAACCGATTCAAAAAAATAGCATTAATTAGAGGGTTCAAAGATTACGGAATTGAAGGAAAAATGAGAACACACGCCCATTTCCTCGAAGAAAAATCTTCTTTAGACAAAATCACTTTACTCCAGTTGCGCCGACATGAAAAAGACTATTTATTACGATCAGATGAAACTTCGATTAAAAAATTCGAAACTTTATTTCATCAAACTTTGAGAGAGAAAAACATTGATGCCGCCACTAAACAAGTTCTTATTGATTACAAGAATAATTTTAATTCCTTGGTACAATTAAGTTCACAATTAGGCATTTCAGAAAATAAAGGTTTGTATGGCAAAATAGATGAGATTAATGGATTAATTGAAAAATCATTTATCCAAATCATTTCACACAATAAAAAAAGAATAAACGAATTAAAGGAAACGCTATTTTATGTTCAATTGTGCCAAACCTTATTCATGATATTAATTGCGTTACTTTTATGTATTTACATTTCTAAATATTTCACAAAAGATATTCAATTACTTTCATTAGATATTTCTAATTATATAAAATCAGATTTCAAAGCATCTTCCTCTCATTCCAATCATAATTCTTCGATTAGAGAAGTTGATTTTCTATTAAAAAGCTACGGAATATTAAAGCAAAAACTGTCTGAAAACATTATTTTCTTAGAAAAGAAAACCGAGCAAGCTAATAAAACAGCAACTTTCAAAACACAATTTCTGGCTAATATGAGTCATGAAATTCGATCCCCTCTTAATGGCGTTATCGGAATGCTGAACATGCTTAAAACAAGTAGTCTAAATAGCGAACAAACAGAACATATTGAAATAGCCGAACACAGCGCCAATCATCTTTTAGGCATTGTCAATATGATTTTAGATCATTCTAAAATGGAAGCGGGAAAAATGAAATTAGAACACTATCCAATACATCTAAAAAAAGAACTCTCTAAACTAATTCGATTATTTGAATACCGAATCAACGATAAAAACATCAAACTTCATTTTATTTATGATGCTAAAATAGTCAATAATATTCTTGGTGATAATTTACGATTGCAACAAGTATTGATTAATCTAATTGACAATGCTATTAAATTCACTGCTGAAGGCGATGTCAAACTGGAAGTGAGTTTATCTCATCAAATTGAGGATGTGCAACATTTACATTTTAGAGTCACGGATTCAGGCATTGGGATTGATGCCGATAAAACCGAACAAATGCTTTTAGCCTTTGAACAAGCTGATTTAACTACTACCCGAAAATATGGTGGTACGGGATTAGGATTAACTATTTCGAACCAGTTGATCCAACTGATGGACGGTAGCAAATTAAATATTGTGGCTCTAGAAACGGGCGGATCCAGTTTTAGTTTCAAAATTCCTTTCAAAATTAATACCGATACCGTTACAATCAAAGATGAAAATAAGTCAGGGTTTCAAAACCCAGAAAATATAAGTATCAGCAAAGCATTAATAGTTGAAGATAATTTAATCAACCAGAAAGTATTGTACAAACTTTTAAGCAAATTGAACATTCCTTCGGACATTGCAAACAATGGAAAAGAGGCCGTTGATCTTTACGAAAAAAACGATTACAACATTATCTTTATGGATTTACACATGCCCGAAATGGATGGATTTGAAGCAACAGAAAAAATTCATTCTTCTACAAAGTACCAAATCAATTCCATCCCAATAATTGCTGTTACAGCCAGCGCATTCGACGAGGACAAAGTAAAAGCAATCTCTAAAGGCATGGATGATTTTATTACCAAACCTGTTGTTTTAAATAATCTGGAAGAAATTATTGCCAAACAAATCCAACTTCACAATTAATTCTCTTAAAACCATCTTTTTCTTTTGAACAAAAACACACCAAAAAGAGATAATAAAAATGAAATTGAAATCACAATCCATATTCCGTAATGATTGTCTTCTAAATTATTAGGAACATTCATTCCGTACAAACTCGCAATTAAAGTTGGAATCATTAATATGATAGAAATGGAAGTCATTTGTTTCATAATCGTATTCATATTATTTGAAATCACCGAAGCATAAGCATCCATGGTACCCGTCAAGATGTCGCTATAAATATTAGTGGTTTCCTGTGCCTGACGCAATTCAATTTCTACGTCTTCTAATAATTCCGGATCAAAATGCTCTTTTTGCGATTTTATATTTCGAATGCGATGCAACAAAATATCATTTCCTTTCAATGAAGTCATAAAGAAAACCAGGCATTTTTCTATTTGCAATAACGCTTGCAATTCTTCATTTTTGATGGATTTCTCCAAATTATTCTCAGCCAGTTTGATTTTTTGATTGACTTGTTTCAAATATTTCAAATACCAAACACTGGAAGATAAGAGTAATTTTAAAACCAAATCAAAATTATCTTTGATATTGATACGCTTGCGTTTGGTATAAGCAACAAAATCAGTAAGCATCTCCGTTTGCTGAAAACTTACCGTAACACAAATTTCGCCTTTAAAAACAATACCCACAGGAATGGTTTGAAACGGTAATTTTATATCATTGCTCTTAACCGGAATTCGAAGAATAATTAAAGTCCAGCCGTTTTCTATTTCAATACGCGGTCTTTCGTCAATATCTTCAATATCATTGTAGAATGCTTCAGGAATTTGGAGTTCCTCTAACAAGTATTTTTTTTCTGATTCAGTTGGACATTCCACATTGATCCAACAGTTAGGAGTCCATGCTTCAACTTGAATTAATCCGTCATTATTTTTATAAAATACTCTCATTATCAAATGCTATAAAAGGGTGAATAGCATCTTGAATAATGTTCCAAATGCTATATTAAAATACTATTTCCGAATAATAATCGTCCATTGGAAGGATTGTTTTTTTAAAAGTGCTGCAAAAGTATTCTTTAAATTCAGTTTCGATACGATTTCTAAAAAATTTTAAGCAATTTTTAAGACATAAAAAAAGCCCTAAACTTTCGTTTAAGGCTTTCTATAGAATTTTTGATTGTATTATTTTCTACTTCTGATTTTTCTAGCCAAAAGTGTATTTTGCAATAACATCGCAATAGTCATTGGCCCTACTCCACCCGGAACTGGAGTAATGAAAGATGATTTTTTGCTTACTCCATCAAAATCAACATCTCCTTTAATCACATATCCTTTAGGATTTGAGGCATCATCCACACGAGTAATTCCCACATCAATAATAACTACACCCTCTTTTACCATATCGGCTTTTAAAAATTCAGGAACTCCTAAAGCAGTAATAATGATATCAGCATTTTTAGTGTATTCTTCTAAATTTTTAGTTCTACTATGCGTTAATGTTACTGTTGAATCTCCAGGATATCCTTTGCGACTCATCAAAATACTCATTGGTCGGCCTACAATATGGCTACGCCCAATAACTACCGTATGTTTTCCAGAAGTTTCTACTTTGTATCTTTCTAACAACTGCATGATTCCAAATGGTGTTGCTGGTAAAAATGTTTCCATTTCCAAAGCCATTTTTCCAAAATTAGCCGGGTGAAAACCATCAACATCTTTATCCGGATCAATTGCCATCAGGATTTTTTCTTCGTCAATGTGTTTCGGCAAAGGCAACTGAACGATATAACCATCAAGATTATCATCTTCATTCAATTCTTTGATTTTTGCTAATAACTCTGCTTCTGTAGTTTCTTCTGGCAAAGCCACTAAAGTAGAATCGAAACCTATTTGCTCGCAAGAGCGTACTTTGCTTCCCACATAAGTTAAACTAGCTCCATTACTACCAACGATTACCGCTGCTAAATGAGGTACTTTTTCCCCATTGGCTTTCATTTGTTGTACTTCGGCTGCAATTTCTTTTTTAATGTCTTCCGAAGTCTTTTTTCCGTCTAATATTTGCATAAGATCCGTTTTGTTTATCGTTTTTAGTTTGTTGTTTTTGATGTAATTTCAAATCTGAATTCTGTAAACTGCTCACTGAAATCTAAAATCTGAACACTTTCTTATTTCATTCCTGGCATACCTCCTGGCATACCTTTCATTCCGCCCATCATTTTCATTAAGTTCTTTCCACCTGGACCTTGCATCATTTTCATCATTTTGCTCATTTGGTCAAACTGTTTCATCAACTGATTTACTTGCTCAATCTTAGTTCCAGAACCTTTAGCAATTCTAGCTTTTCTTTTTACATCAATTAAGGCTGGCTTTTTTCTTTCGATAGGAGTCATCGAATAAATGATAGCCTCAATATGTTTGAAAGCATCGTCCTCGATTTCTACATCTTTCATGGCTTTTGAAGCTCCTGGTATCATTCCAACCAAATCCTTCATATTACCCATTTTCTTTACTTGTTGAATTTGAGTTAGGAAATCATCAAAACCAAATTCATTCTTTCTTCGCAATCTTCTTTTGTAATTTTCTGGCTTCTTCCTCGTCAAATTGCTCTTGTGCTCTTTCCACTAACGAAACAACGTCTCCCATTCCAAGGATACGTTCCGCCATACGATCTGGGTAGAAAACATCAATAGCTTCCATTTTCTCACCAGTACCTACAAATTTAATTGGTTTATTAACCACCGATTTAATAGACAAAGCAGCTCCACCACGAGTATCACCATCTAATTTGGTTAAGATAACCCCATCAAAATTCAGGATATCGTTGAAGGCCTTTGCAGTATTTACCGCATCTTGTCCTGTCATCGAATCCACAACAAATAAAGTTTCCTGTGGTTTAATAGCAGCGTGAACACGAGCAATTTCGTCCATCATTTCGGTATCTACAGCCAAACGACCTGCTGTATCGACAATAACAACATTAAATCCGTTAGCTTTAGCATGCTTAATCGCATTTTGTGCAATATCAACCGGATTTTTATTTTCTAGTTCTGAATATACTTCAACACCTATCTGGTCTCCCACCACATGCAACTGGTTAATCGCCGCTGGACGGTAGATATCACAAGCTACTAAAAGTGGTTTTTTATTCTTTTTTGTTTGAAGATAATTAGCCAATTTTCCAGAAAAAGTAGTCTTTCCAGAACCTTGCAAACCTGACATCAAAATTACTGAAGGCGTTCCTTGCACTTTACCAATAACTGCCCTGGCTGTAAAGTAGTTAACACGTCCTGACCTATGGCTTTGTCTTTTACACGAGCAGTAAAATCTTTAGCAATTTTAAAGTTCACATCGGCATCAAGTAATGCTCTACGAACTTCTTTTAAGGTATCAGCAACGTTTACTTCGGTAATTTTACCGTGACCTTTTAGTATATGAAAAGCTTTATCTAATTTTTCGCTTAAATTATCAAACATGATATTGTTGTTTTTTAGGAAGTGCAAATATAAGATAAACGGTTAAAGTTAAAAAGTTTAAAGTTTAAAGTTTTCAAGCTAAGCTTATTTTTTTCTATTTGGTCCAAAACAAAAAAGAGGTTAGAAAAATCCAACCTCTTTTGACAAAAAAATAAAAAAAACCAAGTAATTAACTTAATGAGTTTCGGACATTAATTTAATATGTTGTATCGAAAATAAAGATTCATCGTTATTCTCTTTGTTGTACCATTAGCCCTGAGCCCTACTCTAAACAACTGAGAGAACATTAAAGAAACCGATTTATAAAAAATCTAATTCCACAAATCCATCATTCTATTCCTACTTCATAACTTCAGCAAATATATAACTATTTTTATTTATTCTAAATAAAATTTATATATTTGTCGAAATTTATATTCCCAAAAAAAACCGAAGCTACAAAAGCCGAAAGCGAGGCTGTAATTGACAGCATCGTGAAAAAAATAAATATTAGTTGAATTTGTGTGTTAGTTTGTTTTGAAAAGAGTCGGTAATCCATGAATTATCGGCTCTTTTCTTTTTATCTATAACGCAATAATGGTAAACATTCTTTTTTAAAACCATTAAGGGAGTTAAGAAAATTAAGTTTTGCAATGCTCTTAAATTCCTTAACTCCCTTAATGATTTATTTAATTATTTGCTAAGCAGACAATTAAACATCAATTACATTCTCTCAGGAACATTGATTCCTAACAATTTAAAAGAAGCAGCAATAGTATCGGCTACTTTTTTAGACAATTGTACTCTGAATATTTTAATATCTAAATCGGCTTCACCAAGAATTGGCACCGCCTGATAGAACGAATTGTATTCTTTTACCAAATCATAAGTGTAATTAGCTAATAAAGCTGGACTATGATTTTGTGCTGCATTTTGAATCACTTCTGGAAACAACTCCAATTGTTTTAGCAATTCTTTTTCTTTTTCGTGAATAGTCTTTACGGTCGACACATTCGAAAAATCAAAATCAGCTTTTCTTATAATCGATTGGATTCTGGCATAAGTATATTGAATAAACGGCCCTGTATTTCCAGCAAAATCAACTGATTCTTCTGGATTAAACAAAATACGTTTTTTAGGATCTACTTTTAAAATGTAGTATTTCAAAGCTCCAAGACCTATTGTTTTGTACAATTTAGTTTTCTCTTCGTCTGAATATCCTCCTAATTTCCCTAATTCTTCAGAGATTTTTTGAGCTGTATCGGTCATATCCTGCATCAAATCATCCGCATCCACTACAGTTCCTTCACGAGATTTCATTTTTCCAGAAGGCAAATCGACCATTCCATAAGACAAATGAAACAAATTAGCTGCCCAGTCAAAACCAAGTTTCTTCAAGATTAAGAACAAAACTTTAAAATGGTAATCTTGTTCGTTCCCTACAGTATAAACGATTCCGCCTACATCAGTCATATCTTTCACTCGCTGAATTGCTGTTCCAATATCCTGTGTCATATAAACCGCAGTACCATCCGAACGCAATACAATTTTTCTATCCAAGCCTTCATCAGTCAAATCAATCCAAACCGAACCATCAGGATCTTTTTCGAAGATGCCTTTTTCTAATCCCATTTGAACCACATCTTTACCCAACAAATAGGTATTGCTTTCATAGTAATAACTATCAAAATCAACGCCCATAGTTTTATAAGTAGCAGCAAATCCATCATAA
>NCET01000550.1 GCA_002280815.1 Flavobacteriales bacterium 32-34-25
AATAAAATATATTTGCTTTCCTCGGCTTTGAATTTATTTTTAATGCGGCTTGCTCTTCTTTTAAAGGTCATAGCAAATCCCGAATAGATAAAAAACAGAATGTTTAAAGACGCTAACCCAAGGATAAATGCCCAAATACTATTGGCTCTTCCGGTGTGTAAGTCCAAACTCAAATCCGCTAATAGGGCTGAGGCAGGGTAAAGTTCTTCTGAAATAATTTCGTTAGAATATTGATTGACTTCTATTTTTCGGTCTTTTAGTTCGAAAATATAATAATCCTCTTCATCGTCTGAAAAAGGGAATTCTATTTTAGTAACCTCGGCTAAAGGAGTATTTTTTAAATCGAATGTTTTTTTAGTTTGAGTTGTTGTTGGGTTTTCGGTTTGGTTTTCATTTTCTTTTTCGAAAAGATGAAAACGATCCATTGACAAATAAGTTCCTGTAACGGCTATAATCAAGATGGGAATTAGTGCCAAACGTCCCAATAAAACATGGTAATATTGTGCAAAATATTCTTTGATAATTTTAGCGAAGAAGTTGCGTAAACCTCTTTGTCTATTGATAATGAGCGCAAAACCTGATATAGCAATTAATACTAATAAAAAAGAATTAATTCCTAAAAATAATCGTCCTGTTTCGTGTAGAAATAAAGAGCGGTGTAGTCCAGTAACCCAATTAATAAAATCACTTTTCTTAGTTGGTGTACCAATGATTTTAGCTGTTGTAGGGTCAATATACCCATTGACATCGTTTCCATCATTATCAATTGCTTGTAAAGTAACAAACAGATTGTGGTCGATACTTAATTCGGTTATTTCGGGATAGCTTTTTTTAAGTGTAGACAGGGTTTGCTCCAATGTAATAGTATCGAAATTTTCCACCCGATGGGCAGGTATTTTCTCCTGTATCGCATCTACTGCAAGTATAGTACCTGTTACGGATGCGATAATTAAAAATGCAGCAGAAAATACCGCCAAAGCGAGGTGTGAGTACCGCCAAAAAGAAAGAGTCATTTAGCTATACTTTTTAAATTTTGCTTAATCGTACGTAACGGATGTATCCTTTTCCTTCTGATTTAGCTGCGATTCCAGCTGTTGAAAGTGGAATCTCTACATCGGAAACATGGTATTTTTGATTTTCAACTGCCGATTCAAAACGCAATTTATATCCTTTATTAATTTTAGAATCATCAATTTCAATTGTTGTCATGCTTCGG
>NCET01000187.1 GCA_002280815.1 Flavobacteriales bacterium 32-34-25
CGAATTTTCAAAAAGCAACTGATGATTATTGTTTTCCAAAACCTGATTTGCTGCCGTATAATCAGATGGATCACTAAAAACTAAAAACAATTCTTTATCTTCCGAGAGTTGATCTTGGTCATTGAAATGCTTCCAGGAAATGGTTTCTTTAATTTTTAAATTTTCGTTAGCCAGCTCTAAAGGAATTTGCAGCGTACTCTTAAATTCGTCCTTAGAATTATCGAAAAACTCACCTTTCAAATCTTCCAATAAAACATGTAAAGCTTTAAAATAAGGGCTGTAATGTAAAATATTGTACCAATTGTTTTTTAGGATGACACTATCGGAAACTACGGTAACTTTTAAATAATTATTTTCATACCCCATTTCAATATTTAAAGTACTGTCTGTCTCAGAATATTTACTGATGTCATTAAAAAAATATTGCAATAACAACTTTAATCGCAATACATCTATGGCAACAAAAGAATCCGATTTGTCTATTTCGCAATTAAAATTAACCTGATTGCGCTGCAGCTCCTTTTTTAACTTTTCAATACTATTCTTCAAAACAGGAAACAAATGAACTGCCGATTTCTTAACAGCACCGATATCTTTAACATAACTCAAATAATTCCATCCCGAAATAAGATTAGCTAGTCTATTGGATTGAAAAACTAAATCTCGTTGAGTTTCATTGTCTTTTTTATAGGCACTTGAAATTTCGATTATCTTAGCTATTGGATCTTGGAACTCCGCGAGCATAAAGGTTTTAAATTTTTCGATTTCAAAACTTTCGCTTTTAAGATTACTGTGCAATTTTAAAAGTTTTTCTTTCTGTTCTTCTATTTTCCTGTTCTTTTTATCGAGCTTCTCATTAATTGCTTCCAAGTCTTTTTTCTGGGATTCTATCACTTTGGTACGAGATTTTATTTTTGCTTCCAGATATTTTTGTTGTGCAATAGCTGTTTTATTTTTAAAATAAATTAAAACAATACAGCCAAAAAGAATACAAACCGATAATAAAACATAAAAAAGAATGGTTTCATAAAATGCTTTACTGATATTAAGAGTAAAAAATACAGGTTCAGGAAGTCCATTTTTCCCCTGTTTTATCGAAAAACGGTAATCTCCCGAAGATAAATTGGCATATTCTAATGTATTGGTGTCTTTTAATAAAATCCAATTTTTATCCCGTCCCTCTAATTTATAAAAAATCTCAACTTTACTTTCTTTAGGAAATACAATAGGTATTATTTCAATTTCTAATTCATTGTTCGAAAAACTCTTTTCTATTTCAGCTAAATAGTTTTCGTTACCATCCACAATCAACTTGATTTTTGCATTCGAATTAGTAGAATGAAACGTATTCGGATTGAAATAATTCAGTCCATTTACACCTCCAAAAAACAAATTCCCTTTTGAATCTTTATAATAGGCTCCTTCTGAAAATTCGGGTGCCTGCCATCCGTGATTGGGGTTATAAGAAGTAATTTTAAAATTATTTTTTGCAATAGAAGCGATTCCTTTTGTGGTACTAATCCAAACCTTATCTCCAGTATCGATAAGACCGTATACCATGTGACTTGGGAGACCATCTGCCTCAGTACTATTTTTAACCAAGCTCTTTTTTTTATTAAAAATACTGATACCGCCTAAGGAAGCAATCCAATAATTATCTGTAGTCTTATCAATCAGGACAGAATAAACGCTATTGCCCAAAATTCCTTGATTAGTTGAAATTTGATTTATTTTGTTAGTATCTAAATTCAGAACGATAACCCCATTATTTTCGGTCGCTAAAATTAAATCCTGTTTGTGTTTTTTAACACATCTGATGTGGTATTTATTTAACGCATTTTGTCCTTTGAAACTTTCAAATTTTTCGGTTACCAAATTAAATTTGGCCACACCTCCCCAACATCCTATCCACAGCTGTTTCTTTTCGTCCTCATAAATAGAATAAGACCTATTATTAGGCAGTTCTTTGATTTTTTCAGCTTCATAACAAGTGTATTTATCTCCCGAAATACGTATGATTCCTTTATACGTTCCTGCCCAGATGGTTCCGTCACTGGCTGTAAACAAACTTCTAATTCGCTCCCAGTCAGGAATAAAAGCGGCTTCTTTTATTCTGAATTTTTCGTAAGAATGACTTTTTTCGTTGTAGCAATAAAGTCCTTTTGTATAATAACCCAACCAGATTTTTCCATTAACATCTTTAGTAATGGTTCTAATCGTTTCCGTTGGTAAATTCGGATTTTTTATAGGATGTGGTGCTATGGTGTTTATTTTTTCTGAACCTGCATACGCCATACTCAAACCACCATCTTTTTGCCCTAGCCAAATGTTCCCGAAAACATCTTTGTGCAGTGTTTCAATTTCGTTACTAGTAATCGAATAGGGTAAATATAAATCAGACGTAAAATGTTGAATCTTATTTTTATTAGTAATGATATACAGTCCGTTTTTTCGGGTTGCATACCAAATATTTCCTGCTTTATCCTTTAAAACGTCGTTAATTATAAGTTTAGGATATTTTTTTAACAAGTTGTTTTTTAAATCATTAGGATCTATCTTTTTTATAGAATCTAAAAGTATTGCATCAAAAATCCCTTCTCTAAATTCATAATAATTAGTACTGGTTTGAACTAGAATATTTCCTTTTTGAGAAAGTTGAATACTTTGTGGAATTCCTTTGAACTTAAATTTTTCAAATTCACCGTTTCCAATATATCTATTAATATGACCTTCTTTAGTAATAAGCCAGATAAAACCCGACTTATCTTTTATTAGTTTCATGATATAATCACTGGAGATTGTTTTAGGACTATTAAAACTGTGCTTGAAAATCTTAAATTTATGACCATCGTAATAATTTAATCCATCCCAAGTAGCAATCCAAAGTCCTCCATCTTTATCATTTTCAATATCAATGACAGAATTATTAGAAAGCCCTTGATTTGTGGTAAAATTTTCGAATTTTATTTGCTGTCCAAACGACTGTAATGTGATAAGACATATTACAAATAACCTTATAACCATTTGTTTGTTTTTTTAACCAACAAGAATACAATCACTAGTTTACTTAAACATAAATTGTGTGTTAAGTTTAATTTTAAAAGACCTAAAATTCGACAACACTATATTTTTTCATAAGTAATAAAAACAAAAAAAGACTGTGAAAAATAAATTTCGAACAGTCTTTTTTTTTAATACTAAATTGCTATTAACAATTAATTATCTGCAAATCTCTTATAAAATATTATGTACCAGCACATCTGTTTATACTATAACTTTAACAAATCAGTTAAAAATAATTGTATGCATCTTTTGTAATCTCTCTTTAGAATTTACTTTTTTAGCTGTAAACTCAGTACTATTGTAATGTTCAACATTACCGTTATATTCCATAGAAAAATCAACATTCTCCTGAGTTGATGTCAGTTTCCCATTAGTATAATTACTGGCAGTACCTTTTCCAGAGAAATTCACTTTGTAAGTTTTAGCATTTTCGGTTACAGTAAAAACCCCCTCAGTAGGCTTAATACTAATACCATTGGCAACCATCAAACCTTTGTCGGTTGAAGTAATACTAATACCTAATAAGGATTGTCCCCATTGTGTAAATGTATTTGGAGCAAATGAAGAATAATCATCTAAATTGTAATCTCCTTTGGCTAATTTTTTCTCTTGGGAAGAAAACAATTCAAAATACACTGCGGCCGTAGCATTTTTTGTCCCTGAAAGTGTTTCGGAACGGGCTGAAAAATCAATATTATAGGAATCTCCTTTTTTACCATAATTTTCCAAATACGCTTGTGCCAAAGTAACGGTTTGATCTCCTGTTTTAAGAAAACCTTGATTGTTGGTGTTTTGGTTATTCACATCATCATTAGAACATGAAATGAATAAACTAACAAAAACCAACGAAAATAATTTGATTATAGTGTTCATAATTATTACGTTTTTAATGGTGTTTAGTTTCAAAAAAGCAGGAGGCAAAGCCCATGAGTTTTACCTCCTTACTTTAAAACTTATTTAATAATAATTTTGGTAGTCAAACCTGATTTTGCACTTTGAATCAGATAATAGCCCGTAGGCAAATCACTTACCAAAATTTCTGTTTCAAAACTATTGGTTTTAATTTGTTTGAGAACAATACCCGTTGCCGAAACAATATTTACAGTGTCATTTTCAACCGATGATTTTAAGGTTACACTATGTTTAGCTACCGATGGATAAGCATAAAACGCCTCTAACTTTTTCCAACGGGCATACACCGAAGTGTTTTGGGATTGGGCAGCATCAAAAGCTGTAATTTCATGTAAATGCGCCGCATCCGAATACCATCCCATAAATCGATAGCCTCTACATTGTGCTTCCAATAACTCATAAGCAGTACCAATCGATACCGTTTTTGCATTTGGATTGATGACCAATTTAGGCAGGTTTAAATACGAAATAGTGTAAGTTGTAGGTGTGCTTACAATTGGTTTATTATTACCTCCTTCGCCCCAAAAAGCATAAAATACCTGAGTTCCTGTTGCTGTTGAAGGAATAGATTTAATTACACCAGGTATGGTAGCTGAATTTGACCAACCAAAAAACACATAACCATCTAACACTGGAGTTGGCAATACTGTTAGGCTTCCTTCTCTATATTCTAAAGGGGAAAGTGTTGTAATTGTTTGTCCATCAATTGCATTAATAAAGCTAATTGGCGAAAAAGTAGCCGTTGCTTTTAGCCATCTAGGATCTCCAAGCTCAACTCCACCTATTCCTGCTGTAGCCAAAGGTGAAAATTTAGAAAAACTAAAATCACCAGCTGTTGGATTTGGAAACGAAAGCATTGCCATAGCTAAACCACTTAGTGTTTTAACATTAGTTTCAGTCACCAAAACCGCTCCCTTTACCGACTGCGATACAACTCCTACTACAAGATTATTATCTAAAACCGTAATTCCTGCACCAGCAACATTAGTAGAACGGAACATAAAAATTGCTTTAGGATTTTCACGTACATCCTGCATGATGTTGTTTTTAAAAGTAAAGCTTGAAGCACTACTATAACGATTATCAACTGTCACAAAAGCTTGGTTATCCTGACTTCCAATATTGAAAATGGTGTTATTCTCAACCGTAACATTGATAGCCTGATCTATTGCATCTTTATTTTGAAGCAGGATAAAATGATTTCCTTTATCAAAATTATAAATGGTCGAATTTTTAACCGCAACCTCAGCAACAATACGCAAATCGGGTTGGATAAAATTATATCCGTTAACTGCTGTTCCATCGATAATACAATTATCAAATAAAATTTTAGAAATTGGATGTTCGCTAGCTCCTTCAGTAACTAATAAACTTTGTTTAATCCCTTTGATTGTTGCGTTTTTTATTTCTATTGCCGAAATAGAAGCTCCATTTTTCAATTGGATAAGATTAGCATTGGCATTCGACAAATCAAAATCAACACCATTAAAATCAAAACTTCCCGAATTGATCTCTGCATTATCAGCATAAAAAGAATCTCTGTTATATGTTTTACAATACTATTGATGTATACTTCAATGTTGGTATATTCTTCATCAAGTGTCTTCAAATTACCATCAGTAGCATTAGCAGCATCTAATCCTTTTTCTGTTTCCCAAGCATTTGGCATACCGTCACCGTCAGTATCAACTGGTGCTTCCGCAGTAGGCAATTCTGGCCATCCACCCGCTGCCGATGGCGTATCGATATAACCATTGGTACTTCCGTTACCACCATTCATAATAGTTGCAGTACCTGATCGTGTATCATCAATCGCTCTTTTATCAACTGCATCTCTGTATAAACTTGCTCCCACATGATCTAAAACTAGCTCATACGCTTTTGTTGCACTGTGAGTAGTAACCTCCCCTGGATTGTGAGGCACATCAATTTTGAATGCTTTTTTATCAGCATCACTCACAGGAAGCTGACTACCATGAAACTGATTGTAAACGCCATAAGTCCAGTTATCCTGAGTAGTACGTTGTGAACCATTTACAAAATTTCCATCAACATAAAATTTACCCCAAATTCCGTAAAGTGGTGATGTGGAATCTAAACTTCTTCCCGTTGATAAAATACGCTGTAAATTACATTATTACGAATATCAACTAAATCAGTTAAGGCAAAAGGATCATTAGCATATTCACCTAATCTTGGATTACGGCTATCATGATGTGCTAACAAATTATGATGAAACGAAGCATTTTTACCTCCCCAAACACCTGCATAACCATGAGCTCCTTTACCATGAACCGAATTTCGAAGACTCTCTGAAATCACACACCATTGCAATGTAAAGTTTTCATTCTGATAAAAAGAAACACACTCATCTGTTGACCAACTCATCGAACAGTGATCTACTATAATATCTTTCTGGAAACGTCCGCCCAAAGCATCATTTTCCACATTCTTAGCATCTCCCATTCTAAAGCGTAAATAACGAATGATAACATTATTCCCTCTTACCTTCACATTATAGTCTCTCAAAGTAATTCCTCCGCCAGGTGCTGTTTGACCAGCAATAGTAATATTGTCGGTAATATTTAATTCGCTTTCCAATTTAATAGTTCCCGAAACTTTGAAAACAACAATTCTAGGGCCACTTTGATTAATTGCAGCACGAAGAGAACCTGTTCCTGAATCATTTAAATTAGTTACATAAATAACTTTTCCTCCTCGACCACCGGTTACATATTTACCATAACCTTCTGCTCCTGGAAAAGCTGGAACTTTTTTAGTGTCACCACCTCCGCCATTATTCTCTCCAACTTCTATTTTACCTGCTCCTGTAAAAAATGCAGGATGGCTTGTTTTATCATAAGTTCCATTACTAAAAACTGTTCCGTTAATAGTCAGCTTCTGTACATTCAAAGTCGTATTTAAAACTGCCTTAGCATTCCCTGCTAGGTTTAATTTCAATTCTGATCCAGCAGCACGTTCATGACTAAAAATCACAGAATTATCATGATCAACGTTGATTTTTCCAGCACCGAAAGCATTAGCAACATTTCCTTCAATTACTGTAGGATAATCAATGCCGGCATATTTTGTGCTTTTTTGAGTTAAATCCCAAGTCCCTACAAATTCGCTATTATCTCCTTTTAAAAGTAAAATCCCTGTATTTACATTAGTCCCCTGACCAATATTAAGCGGAATAATGTTCCCACTACCTGAAATTGGTCCAGTTAATGTCATCATGGTTTCCCCTAGTATACCCGATATCATTTCGAGTTTTACATTACCGCTTACAATTATTGGAGCTCATCGTTCCAGTCGCTTTATGAGTTCCTCTTAAACGCAGAACTCCTCCTTCTGAAAAGCTAATATCAGCTGAAAAAACAGTTGCAGTAGTTTCAATTTCTTTGGTTACTGAAACCTGTTTACCCGCTTCCGGCATTACTGCTGGATTAAAATTGGCCGCCATGTCCCAACTTTTATTTTGAGTTGCAGTAAATACATAATCAAAATTAGCTGGCGGAAGTACAGTATCTGGCTGATTATTTCCTCCAATTCCCCAAAAAGCATACAAGGTTTGTACGCCTTTGGTTGTGGCTGCAATTTCCTTCATTGAAGCAGCTACTGTAGCTGATGTTGACCAACCATAGAATGTATAACCTTCCATAACAGGAGTTGGCAATGTTATTACAGTTCCTTCAGTATATTCTACTGGAGTTAAATTAGACAAAGTCACATTTCCAATGGAATTGACATAAGATATTGAAGATGTTACCGCTCCTCCCACTGTTACAGAACTCACCGCGCTCAAACCTCCGTAAGCATTAGCTGCCTGAACCGTATATTCATGA
>NCET01000188.1 GCA_002280815.1 Flavobacteriales bacterium 32-34-25
CAGCACAACATTTGGTTATCGAAATAGTATTATCGGCATTTTCTTTGATGAATTGTTTCTGAATTCCATCAAAACCTTTTTTAGCTGATTTCAGATAAGTTTTACCCACATATCCATTGCGATAGGCTTTGGCAAATGAATAGACAAACATGGTAGAACAAGTTGATTCCAGATAATTGCCTTTACGACCTGGTAAATCCATTACCTGCCACCAAACACCGGAATCTTTATCCTGAGCTTTAAGAACAGCAGCAAATACTTTTTGAACAATTTGTATCAGCTCCTTGCGTTTCGGATGATTTTTTGGAACAAAATCTAAAATATCAACCAGAGCCATACAATACCAACCTTGAGCACGTCCCCATACATGAGAAGATTGACCGTTTTTTTTATTAGCCCAAAACTGTTCCCGCTTTTCATCATAACCATGAAAATTCAATCCTGTTTTGGAATCAAAAGTGTGTTTTTGTATCAATTCTGCTTGCAAAATGGCATCATCAATGGCTTTCGGAACATTAAAAACCGCTCCATATTCTGCCGAAAATGGGTCTGCCATGTACACACCATCCAACCACATTTGCCACGGATAAGATTTTTTGTGCCAATAACCGCCATCTGAATTTCTTGGATGTGTTTCCAACTGCTTGTGGAGTACATCCATTGCTATTTTATAGCGTTTATCTCCTGTTTGCTTATAAATTTCAAAAAGAATCTTCCCAGAATTTATCAAATCAAGACTATACTTTTCTAGTTCATAACCTCCCAATATTTTTCCTTCCTTGTCAATTAATTGCTCAGCGTATGCAATTCCGTAATCCCAGTACTTTTGTTCTTTGGTATAATCATATAACTTCTGATTAGCCAGCGTTACCAAGCCATTAGTGTAATTCCACTTCGGAAATTTTACACCATCCAGAAATACAGGATTCGGAATCCTTTTTTGGTCAGAATCCGCCATTTTTTTCGACCATTCAATCGGCGAAATCCCTTCAAAATCACTTTTCGCTTTTGATTGTCCATAAGAAACCCAATGGCAAACCAGCAAAGAAAAAATGCAATATTTGATTATACTTTTCATATATGTAAAATTTATTTTCAGTGGTCAAAAACGTATTCGTTTCAGCATGTTCGCTTTAAAAAAAGTTGGACACGAATGACACCAATTGTCACTAATTTTAATCAAGATTAATATCGAATGACACAAATTTCTTTATCTGTTTTAATGATTCGTGTAATTAAAAACAGGAATATAATTTGTGCTTATTTGTGTAACCTGCCTGTCGGCAGACAGGTTTGTGGCAAAAAAATTAATGCGACTGCCTTTTGTTATTTATTGTTTTACTCTTGCCTACTTGCTGAAAATGCTATTTTCTTAACCTCATTATTACTTTCTACCCTAAACCAATCATAATCAGCATAACTACTGTCGCTAATTAATTTAGTTCCCGTTGCAAACATTCCAATTTTTGCTCCTACCCAGCGTCCAGCACGTGGCGTGAATGCTTTTCCAAATACTTTGAAATTCTTACCATCAGTACTATAATAAAAAGTAACTTTTGCATCAAAAGGTTCAATGTTTTGGACCATCTCCACCTTAGTTCGGAAATAGATATTTTTTTGATCAACAGCTATAGATGCGATTTCAGTCTCTAAATCCTTAGAAGTACGAGCATCTTTAAGTGTGCGTTGTACTAATTTCAATTTTCCTTCTTTATCTTGCTCAATAGCGATGTATGAATAATCTTCGCCAAAAACAATTAAACCAGTACTGCATTCTCCTGCATCGGGATTATTTTCGAAAGTGAGTTTTGTTGTTGCCGTAAAATTATCGCTTGGGAATTTTTGTAATAAAAGATTAGGCATCATCCATTTGGTTTTAATTTCCTCTGGACGTGGAATACAATTCAAACGCATAAAACCAAGATTAGCCGATAACCAACCCCATTGCTCACTAGGATTTTGATTGGCTTGCCACTGCCATTGCAATCCAAATTGATGACCATTGAATTCATCAGATGAAACTAACGGCGTTGCAGCATAGTTTTTCCCTACATTGGGTTTTGTCCATTCCATTATTGGTTCTCCAATACCATCTTTGTTTGTGTCAATTCCAATTAAAGGCCATCCGTTTTTCCAGCTAACAGGTTGAAGATGCACAATTCGACCATAAGCCCAACGATCCTGAAAATGAATAAACCATCCATCACCATTAGGAGTTTCCACATAGCCACCTTGATGAGGACCAGCCAACTGCCATCCTGGTTTTACTCCTCCTGCTGGAGCCATAATCCAATAATAACCATCGCGCTTGTACATTTTAGAACCTTCAACCGTAGTATGTCCATTATGTCCGTCAAAAACCATTGCCGGATTACCAATTAGTTTGGTACCATCGGGCGCAAGTTCTGATAACATCAAAACGGTTTTTACATTGGCACGACTGCCTGCAAAAGCATAAGACAGATATGCTTTTCCATCCTGATCCCAAAACGGACAAGTATCAATAATTCCTTTGGCTTCTTTTACCAATACCGGTTCGTCCCAAATCCCCGCAGGATTTTTGGTTTTTACCATATAAATTCCAAAATCAGGATCTCCCCAATAAATATAATATTCGCCTTTATGGTAGCGAATGGATGGAGCCCAAACACCATCGCCATGACGCACCGTTCTATAGTGCTCTACCGGAGCCTGATTTTGTAATGCGTAGCCAACTAATTCCCAGTTAACCAAATCCTTTGAATGAAGAATAGGCAGTCCAGGAGAACTATTAAAACTAGAAGCAGTCATATAATAGCCATCCTCGCCTGCGCATACATCCGGATCTGAATAATCAACATGCAGAATTGGATTTTTGTACTTTCCATTTCCTAAATCGGCATTCCATCCTTGGGCATTTACATTTAACATGTATATCGTCAAACCTAGTGACAGTAGTAATTGTTTTAATCTCATTTTAAAAAGTTTTCAATCAAATAGGTCTAAAGAAGTATCCTTTTCGGATACTCCTTTTTTAACCTATTCTATTTAGAAATTGTTAATAGTTCATTTTATGGAAGCCATCTAGTATCTCCTACTCTGTTGGTAACAATTGGAGAATTAGAATCTTTAATCATTAGATTTCCTGCCGTTGGATTCACAAATAAATCCAGTGCACTAATACCTAATTCAGTTCCTTGAATAGCCGAAGCTCCAAGCAAATAATCAGTAGTAGTATAGTTATTGCTAAATTCAGTAGTAGTATTTGCTGCAATGGCTTGAATTACTCTTCCAGAAGCAGAGGCTAATAACACATTCTTAAAAATTAACGTCGATCCTACAGCTGCAGGAATATTAATTAATGATCTGTTATAAGCATAATCATAAATGGAAATATTTTGATACTCTAAATGGATTGGATATGCCGATGTACCGTAATCAAATAAGTTTTTAAAGTTTCTATTTTTATCTGTAGTTTGATAATAATCTCTCATAAAAGTACAGTTAGAAAAAACAGCTCTTTTAACATTATCTGCTCCGGCAGAACCAAAGACAAATGTACCGTAAGGCCCTGTGTGACCACCTACTTCATCAAAAGTACAGTAGCTCATGTCCAGATTTCCTATTTCTTTATATTTCCCACCACCCTGATGTCTCCAAAAACCACGTTTGAAATGGTTGAATACACAGTTGTAGAATGTAATTTCGCCTATTGTCCATGAAGTTCCACTATTAAAAAAGTAACTGGCATCAATAGTTTGGTAAAAACGAATGTTTTCAAAAGCTAAAGAAGAAAGATAAGATCCCTCAGCGATATTCCAGTTTCCGTTCATTTCAATTTGAGGTCGCTCTCCCTGAGTTCCTCCTATCAATTTAAAGCCTTTTAATATGGTAAAAGGAGTAATTTTAAATAGCGAACCTGCTTCAAGAAAATATTCGGTTCCCTCTGGAATAGTTGGATCTTCGTTATTAGCTCTCAACAGTGCGTCCAAATCAGTACCATTTTCCACCAAAATTGTTTCAGCTGATGGTCCTGCTGAACGGAAAGTTACCTGATTATAAGGTTTATCATAACGTCTTGGTTTATTTGTATCATAGACATTAACATTGTACAAGGTGTTTTTTTCTAAACCTGTAATGGTAGCTTCTCCACTACTGATTTCTTCAGATGTTAAATAACGTCCAATAGCAGGAAGCTCCTTAGCTAATGCTGGCTCAACCGAAATACTATCGACTGGATTTTGTGCATCTACAATCCAATTTAGCTTAACCGATGTTTCAGTAATATTTAATTTTTCCACACGCTGCAAAATTTCAGCAAATGCAGGACGATCTTCTGTCAAAGCACTCGTATAAGCCCATTGCGAATTATGTGCCGCATCAGCATGATTGGCTCTAAGTCGAATATAAAACTGCGTTTTATATGGAATATCATCCATAAAAATTTGTGTGTCAGTAACCGTATATTCTTTGTATAAACTTTTATAATAGTTATCTGTATGCAATTCTATAGTATAAGAATCGGCTTCGTTGACTTTGTACCAAACTAAAGCAATAGAATTACTTTGAACCAAAGGGGCTGCAAGTACAAATTTGGGTTGAAATAAATCGCCAGTCCTACTGTAAATCAAATTGTCAGCTTGACAAGATTTTAACATTCCGCCTAAAACTATTAAGCCTATGAATGATAAAATACAAATTGTAATTTTTTTTAATTTTTTCATGATCTATTCAGTTTAATAATTAAAACCATAATAATTTTGAATAGCTCCACGGTGATCCGTAATTACTTTTGACGGATAAGGACATAAATAACGTACAGGGTCGTTAGGCGTCACACTCGAAGCATTGTTGTAATTGATAAAACCTCTAAAACTCCATTTAATGTCGTTTATAGGCTCATAGCTAGCAGTTTCGTTATTAAGTGAATACCACTTTGTTGCAAAAACATGTTCGGTATAACCTGCAGGTTTGGCTTGCAGAATTTCGTCAATTCCTTTAATATCCAAAATTGTTCTGCCTGAATTATTAGGATCTGGAATGTTTTTCCAATAAACACTTCCAGGCACCTCATCAATTCCTGGAACAAAAGCTCCATTAGCCACACGTCCCCAGTTTAACAATTTGAAATACTGATTGTAAACTACTTCACCAAATTTATTCCAGCGGGCCAAATCAAATTTTCGTTTACTTTCTCCTCCAAATTCCCATGCGCGCTCATCCATAATAGCTTGGAAAAAAGCCTCAGAAGTAGTTTTAGAATCCACATAATTCTCTACTTTATCCGACCAAGTTGTCTCATCAAATGCTCTTCGGCGTACACGTTTCAAACATTCTTTAGCATCATTACGCGGGCCAAAACGCTCATTAACCGCTTCGGCATACATTAATAACACATCAGCAAATCGCATCCAAGAATAATTTACCCCTGTTCCTTTGCTGCTGGTACTTCCCAAAGGATCACTCATATACAACTTAGACCATTTGGCTACAGCCAAACGAGCTAAATCCAAACGCATTACTTGATTTAGATTCTCATTATAAGAAAATGGAGCACAAGTCATATCACGTCGTAAATCCTGATTGTCAAAAGAATACAAATAAGTTCCACATAGACTTAGATTTCCTGAAGCTCCTCCATAAGGATGACTCCCTTCTGTAATTGGCACACCAATATAAAAGGCATACTCACTTGAGGAATTTTTCAACAAAGGCAAAGAGAATAAAACATCATCATCAACAGGTGTTTCCCAGTTGTTTTGCTTAATCCAAAAATCACGATAGCTTAGTTTCAAATCATGATGTTGCTCTTCAATTACTTTTCCTAAATATTGAATGGCTATATCATAATACAACTCATGATTTTCTCCACGTACCATTTGTCCGATGCTGGCTGGATTGTTAGTATCCGGACGCAACGTCCATCCGCCACGGGTAAGTGCAAGCAAACCAATCAAACCTTGATTGAAACTTTTTGAAGCTCGTTCTACGCCATAATCCAATTCATTTGCATATTGCATTAAAGGTTCAACCGACTTCAAATCGTCAATTAAAAATTCAAGAATCTCATTTCTATCTGTCACTCCTACAGCAAAATTTTCTCCTCCAGAAGATGAATTGGTACGAAAAACTACATCTCCCCAGATACGAATCATATCTAAATAAACCATAGCACGAAGTGTTTTCACTTCTCCATAAAGCTGTGTTATCTCTGATGGACTCTCTTTGCTAGCTGTTTTATAAATTTCAGACTGTTCAATTCCTTCAATTACATCATTAGAGAAATTAATAATCTTATACATGGAATTCCAAGTCGAGTTTAAGGTTGTCCAATACGGTTTTGGTTCATAGCATGAAAGATCTGAACCGTTAACATTAACGGTATTGGTTGAAACTCCCGACATTTCTACATCGGTATTCATATTGAAAACAAATGCAAGACGGTTAGAATAAGCATCATCACTCAACATGAGCGTGTATACTCCAGCAACGGCAGATTGAATCTCTTTCTCCGTTTTGAAAACTTCTCCCTGAGTAAAACCTGTTGCAGGTTCCACTTCCAAATAATTTTCGCAAGCTGTAAAAGTCAGCACAAAAGTTAATAGAAGACTTAATAATATCTTTTTGTTCATTGTTTTAAGATTTAATTCAATTAAAATGATAACTGCGCTCCAAAAGTGTAATTTCTTGATCTAGGATAGGCGTTATAGTCAATATTAGGCGTTAATCCTGTTTCTAAATTAACCTCTGGGTCGTAACCTGAGTAATTAGTCCAAATAAATAAATTGGAACCCGTGGCGTAAAAACGAACTCTGTTGAAACCGAATTTCGTAGTCCATTTTTGAGGAATTGTATATCCTATCGTTAGGTTGTTCAATCGTAAAAAAGAACCATTTTCTATTGCATAAGACATAGCAATAGGACGACCTATTGAAGTAGGATTCCACATGGTAGCATTCTCATTAAATTTGGCTAAAACTTCTGGTTGGTAACGAATTTCATTTCCCATATCATCATAGTTTCTCCAACGATTACCCAATGAAACTTCCATTCCTAAATTATTTTGAGCATTTTGATACCAAGAAGTCATCATGATTTTATTGGCATTATACACATCAAATCCAACCATGAAATTGAAAAAGGTTGAAAAGTCAAAATTTTTCCATGTAGCATTGACACCAAAACCTCCAGAAAAATCAGGATTAGTATCTCCAATAACTTTTCGATCATTATCACCAATTACAAAAGTGTTAGGATCAGTTAAATCAATAGGAGTCAGTTTTTTAAACTTAGCATTCCCCGGACGTGGATCTCCTGACAAGTTTTTTGAGTTAACGATACCTTCTTTTAACTTCCATGCTTTAGTTATTGGATCAAAAGATTCAAAATCGTCCATAGTATAGAAACCGTCATTTACAAAACCATAAATCAAACCCTTTTGTCCTCCAACATAAGCACGGTAATCATCATCGTTTAACAGTTGTGTTCCTGCCCATCCTGAACTCAAAATCCATTCTTTCTCTCCACTTGAAAGTCTATCAATTTTATTTTTATTATGTCCAATATTGAATGATAAATC
>NCET01000189.1 GCA_002280815.1 Flavobacteriales bacterium 32-34-25
TACACCATGGACTTAGAAAAAGTACAACTAAACAATAAAATCAATGCCCAAAAAATGGAAATTGAATCTTTATTGAAACAAAAAGAATTAATTAAAAGTTTAGTTGAAGACAATTTGATGATGTTAAACTCGGAAGAAAGATTGTTTTCTTTTGGCGAAAGTTCGTTGTTTTTAATCAATACCCGCGAGAATAATTTGGTTAGCGCACAGCTTTCAAAAATAGCTTTGGAAAACCGATTTTTCGTTTCAAATTCGGAGCTTTTTAAAATAATGGCTAATCCGGATTAAATAATTTATAAAATTGTACTTTTGCCAACTGAAAATACGAAATATGATTATAGTAAAATCACGTGAAGAAATAGAATTAATGCGCGAAAGTGCCTTAATCGTATCCAAAACATTAGGAATGTTGGCTTCCGAAGTAAAAGAAGGTGTAACTACTTTATACCTTGATAAATTAGCAGAAACATTTATTAGAGATCATGGAGCTGAACCTAGTTTCCTTGGTTTATATGGTTTTCCAAATTCCCTTTGCATGAGTCCAAACGCTCAAGTAGTACACGGAATTCCAAACAATACTCCATTAGTTAGCGGAGACATCATCTCTATTGATTGTGGCGCTTTTAAAAATGGATTTCATGGCGATCATGCCTATACTTTTGAAGTTGGCGAAGTGGCTCCTGAAACCAAAAAACTATTACAAGTTACCAAAGAATCATTATACGTTGGAATTCGCGAATTCAAAGCAGGTAATCGCGTAGAAGATGTGGGGAATGCAATCCAAAAATATACTGAAGGTCATGGATACGGAGTTGTTCGTGAGCTTGTAGGTCACGGTGTGGGACAAAAAATGCACGAAGATCCAGAAATGCCAAATTATGGTAAAAAAGGTCGCGGAAAACTTTTTGTTGAAGGAATGGTTATCGCATTAGAACCGATGATTAATCAGGGAACACGCAACATCAAACAATTAAAAGACGGCTGGACGATTCTTACTGCCGATGGAAAACCATCTGCCCATTTTGAACATGACATCGCTCTTGTTGATGGAAAACCCGAATTGCTTTCTACTTTTTACTATATCTATAAAGCATTAGGTATTGAAAGCAACGAAGAAGATGAGTTCAGAAAAGTGCCTTTAGTGATATAATTTTACACAAATTTCATAAGCTATTTCGCAGAGACAATCAGAGAAAGCACAGAGATTCGCAAAGATTTAATAAAAGATACGGATAAATGGAAGAAAATGCCAATTTAGAGTTAAGCGAAGAATTAAATGCACTTTCTTATAAGGTTATTGGATTAGCAATTGAAGTTCATCGAGAATTAGGACCAGGACTTTTAGAATCAGCTTATCAAGCATGTTTATTTTATGAATTACAAAAAGCAGGACTAAAAGTGGAAAAGGAATTATCATTACCTATTACATATAAAGAAATTGAACTCAACCAAGGTTACAAAATTGATTTACTAGTTGAAGATAAATTAGTAATTGAATTAAAAACAGTCGAAAATTACACATCAGTACATTTTGCCCAAATACTTACCTATCTAAAATTAGGAAATTATCCATACGGACTATTAATCAATTACAATTCAAAAATTTTAAGAAATAGTATAAAACGTTTTATTAATTCGAACACAAATATTTAAAGAACTCTGCGAATCTCTGTGATAGCTTTGCGAGTCTCCGTGTAATAGCCATGAAAAAACTCTTCAAATTAGTCTTAAATACTATTCCTCGACCATTATTAATTCGTTTGAGTTATGTGGCTCGTCCTGTTATTGCTTTTTCGCTAAAAGGAACTAATTTCACTGATCCTATTGATGGAAAAAGCTTCAAATCGATGTTGCCATACGGATACGAGAAACAAAGAAATAATGTGCTTTCGCCAAGTACACTTTCGCTCGAAAGACACCGTTTATTATGGTTATATCTGAATGAAGAAACTGATTTTTTTACAGCTCCAAAAAAAGTATTACACTTTGCTCCGGAACAAGCTTTTTATAAATTGTTCCGAAAGCAAAAAAACCTGGATTACACTACAACCGATTTGTTTTCGCCTTTGGCAGATGTAAAAGCTGATATTTGTAATCTTCCGTTTGAAGACAATCAATACGATGTTATCCTTTGCAATCACGTTTTAGAACACATTCCTGACGATACTAAAGCCATGCAGGAATTGTATCGTGTATTAAAACCGGGCGGAATGGCAATTTTACAAATTCCGCAAGACTTGAATCGAGACATTACTTTTGCAGACGACAGTATTACTGACCAAAAGGAACGCGCTAAAATTTTCGGACAATACGATCACGTACGCATTTATGGCCGTGATTATTTTGATAAATTAAGAAGCATCGGTTTTAAAGTAATCGAAGAAGATTACACTAATAAAATTGCTCCCGAATTAGTTACCAAATATTGTTTGGCAAAAGGAGAAATTATCCCCGTTTGTTTTAAATAATTCACATCATAAAAAAACCTGTTCGCCAATCCGAACAGGTTTTTTACTTTTAAATGAAAATCTATTTTTTTTCTGGCATCAAAATCCCAATTACTTTATCCCTTTATCCTTTGTCAGGTATTTTTGAGCCACATTCTGAATATCTTTAGCAGTAATAGCATTTACATATTCTTCAAATTTCAATACTTCTTCTGCACTATTCCCTTTGGTATAAGAACTCGTAAAATTAGACAACCAAAATCTATTTTCTTTACTATCCTTTTTGTATTCAAGCAATTCACCTTCTTTAAATTTAGCTACATCTTTTTCTTCTGGTCCGTTATTTATAATTTTCTGAAGTTCTTCTAAGGCTGATGCTGTTAATTTCTCAGCGTTTTCTGGTCCACATGGAAATCCGATAGAAAAATTATAAGATCCATAAGGAACTTTACTCATGCTTCCTCTGGCAGAAACTCCATAAACACCACTTTCATTTTCACGCAATTGTTCGATTAGTTTTATGGTCAAAATTTCGCCTAAAGCCTGCATACTCATGGCTTCTTTATTCGAATATTTCGCATCTCCATAATACAATATCATCACATTACTTTTAGGATCAGCTCCTTTATTTACTACTTTTTTCAAATCGCCTTTTAGCATTCGATATCCTAAATCAGTTGCTTTTTCTTTTTTATCAGAAGAAGGCAAAGAAGCCAAATATTTAACCGCATATTCTTCTATTACTTTGTCATCAATATTTCCGACGAAATAAAATTCGAAATCAGCTGCATTGGCAAAACGTTCTTTGTATTTGTTGTATGCCAAAGTATAATCGGTTTCTTTCCAGATTTTATCATTTGGAATTAAACCATTAAATCTAGGATTGCCTTCATAGAGAGCAGTAAAAAGCTCTTGCTGAAAATAAAAATTAGGTTGAGAAGCCAGATTATTATAATAAGTAGATTGCTTTTGTTTGTATGCTTCAAAAACCTCTGGATCTAAATTCAAATCCGTAAAATAAGCATAGGTCATTTGGAACAAATATTCCAAATCTTTAGGCGTTGCATTTCCGCTAAATCCTTCAGTTACACCACTAATATACGGTCTTACACTTGCTTTTTTACCAGTCATGAATTTATTGATATCATTCAGTTTCAAACCTGAAAAACCAGCATCTTTCAAAGCTCCGTTTGCAAATTCCACTTTTTTCATATCAGCATCAGAATACAAATTAGTACCTCCAAAACTAACCGCTTCAAAAAGAATTTCGTCATTCTTAAAATCGGTATTCTTGTAAATTACTTTTGCTCCATTAGACAAAACCAATGTCTTGGTTCCTATTTTTGGATTACTTTCTCGTTTAACAATTTTACCGGGCTTAATTTCATTTCGAATCAAACTAGTTGCTACAGCTGCATCCTGATAAGGTTCAATAGCATCTGTATTGATTTTTAAAGCGTCCAAAACTTCTTGTTCAGCCACTTTTTTAAGACCTTCTTTTTCAGGACCCGTTAAAATAACCACACGATTATCTTCTTTCAAATAACTCTTAATTAAAGTATTTACATCATTCAAATCAATAACTGGCAATACTTCTTTTACCGTTTGATAGGTCCATTCTAAACCTGGTGCGGGATCATTATTTAAGAAATTAGACTGATATTCGCTTACAAAATTTGCTGAATTGGTTTTATCCCTATCGTTATACATTTTCTCAATAGAAGCAAGAATTTCAGACTTAGCACGATCTAATTCACCTTGGGTAAAACCAAATTTCTTTACTCTTTCATTTTCAGTAACCAATACTTTCAAAGCACTCAATTGTTTGTCTTCCTGAGACATCGCTACGGATTGAAACGCTTTTTTATTTCTTGCAAAAGTGCCTCCATAATAAGAATAGCCATAAGTAAATGGCGGCGCTGGAGAGTTAACCAATTCGCCTAATCTAGTATTCAAAATAGTTAAAAATAACCCTTCAACTATCTGATCTTTAAAATCTCCAACATTTACAACTGTTTTTGGAGCTTCATAATCTTTGTACAATAATTGAATTTGTGCCGATGTAGCCTCTTTGTCACTTTCAACTGCTACAAAAGTTTCTTTATGATTCGGAATTTCGAAAACTTTTCTAGGCTTTTCGTTCGTTGGATTTTTATAAGTCGAAAAATGAGAGATAATTTTTTGCTCCATTTCGTTAACATCAATATCCCCAACCACGATTACACTCATCAAATTCGGACGATACCAATCGGTATAAAAACGATTTAAAGTTTCGTATTTGAATTTTTCTAAAATTTCTTTTTTCCCGATAGGCAAACGTTCTGCATAATGCGAATTGTGCATTAATTTAGAAATATAACGGCTCAACATTCGTTTTTGGGCACCTAAACCCAAACGGTATTCTTCTAAAACTACCCCTCTTTCTTTATCAATTTCTTCAGGGCTCAAAACCGTATTAAACGCCCAATCTTCAAGAATTTGAAATCCTTTCTCTAATTTTTCAGGGCTGTCTGATGGAATAGGCAAGAAATAAACCGTTTCATCAAAACTCGTATAGGCATTTAAATGTTGACCAAATTTTACTCCGATACTTTGTAAATAATCGACTAACTGATTTTTAGGAAAACGTTTTGTACCATTAAAACACATGTGTTCCATAAAATGAGCCAAACCTTGCTGATCATCATCCTCAAGAATAGAACCTACATTTACCACCAACCTAAGATCAACTTTTTTCTCTGGCTTGGCATTTTTCTTGATATAATAGGTCAAACCATTTTCAAGTTTTCCCGTTTTTACAGTGGGATCAAAAGGAATTTTTTTCGAAAAATCGATTTGCTGTGCAAAAACAGCCAATGGAAACACCATCATTCCGAATACTAAATAGTTGATTTTTTTCATAGATTTTGATACAGTTAGAATAACGTAAATTTTTAATAGCAAACGAAGATACATTTTATTTTAACAGAAAATACACACGAAAAATATTTTTAGAAATTAAATAAGTAAATAAAAACAACTTGTATTCGTTATATTTACAAAATCTTAAGTAGTACAACATGACAAAGTCTTTTTTCAAAATAATGCTGTTTTTCATTTTTGTATTTTCAACGAATTCTTCTTTGGCTCAAACTGAAAAAGAAGTGATTCCTCCGTATCATATAAAAACAGTTTCTTTTGTTCAAAACGGTCAAAATGTGGTGCCGGTTTTTGAATTAGGAAGTAGTTTTCAGTTTCAATTTGATGACCTTTTTGGGAACGAAGCCAATTACTATTATGAAATTGTGCATTGCGATTACAACTGGACACCTTCAAACATGCCGAAAAATGAATATTTACAAGGATTTGATAATCAGAGAATCCAGAATTATTTGAATTCCTTCAACACCTTACAAATTTATTCGCACTACAATTTAAGTTTGCCCAACCAATTCACCCAACAATTAAGACTGAGTGGCAATTACATTCTTAAAATCTTAAATGATGACAAAGATGTGGTTTTTTCGAGAAAATTTATTCTTTATGAAAATAGCGCTACCGTGCCTTTACAAATAAAAAGAGCTCGAAATGTTAGTGTTGTCGAATACAAACACAACTTAGACTTTTCGATAAAATCAACTACTATCAATTTCCAAAATGCTTTAAAAAACATAAAAGTAAGTCTGTTTCAAAATGGAGATTTCAACACTGAGATCAAAAACATACAGCCACAATACACTATTGGCAATGATTTAATTTACAAATACGATACAGAAACTCAATTTTGGGCAGGAAACGAATTTCTTTATTTCGAAAACAAAGACATCCGAATAGCAGCCAACAATATCGCTCGTGTGGATTCAAGCACAGATATTTACAATTTTTTGTTGTATACTAACAATGCAAGAGCCAATTCTCCTTACACCCTATTTGAAGACATCAATGGTAATTTTGTTGTAAAAAATACAAATGCTACAGATAACAATATTGAAGCCGATTATGCTTGGATTTACTTTAGTCTTTCTGCTCCAACCTATAGATTAGACAAAGGAATTTACATTAGCGGAATGTTCAATAATTACAGCTTATCTCCTGAATACAAGATGGATTACAACGAAAAGAAAGGAATTTTCGAAAAAGCCATTTTAATTAAACAAGGTTTTACCAACTTTAAATATGTGATTGCAGATAGCAAAGGGAAGATTGATAATGAAAACGCCATAGACGGAAATTTCTATCAAACTGAAAACGAATATACCGTTTTAGTCTACTACAAAGAAAACACAGGACGTTATGATAGAGTCATCGGAAAAGGAAGTGCTAATTCGCTGAACATCATTAATTAAAAAAAGATTTAAAAATCAACAAAAGCAAATGAAAATTTTGTAATTTTGCCCCTATTAAACACAGATTTAATACTTTAATCATGGTTTCTCAAATAACAAGAGGCATAAAAATTACGGTTTTGACTAGTTTTGAAGGCACCTACTTCAAAAACTACAAAATCCACTTTGCCTTTAGTTACCACATCACCATTGAAAACCACAGTAAAGATTCTGTACAATTAACTTCTCGTCACTGGGAAATTTTCGATTCTCTAAATAATATCGAAATTGTAGATGGCGAAGGAATTATTGGAAAAAAACCAGTTTTAAAACCTGGAGAAAACCACACTTACAGCTCTGGTTGTTTGCTTTCCTCTCCTTATGGGGCCATGAAAGGTCATTTCAATATGATTAATTTTACTAATACCAAGACTTTCAAAGTAATCATCCCTACTTTTAGATTGTGTGCTCCGTTTGCATTGAACTAAACTGCATGCTACAATTTTTCAACTTATTATAATTTTATTATAAAAATTTTAATTTCTCCTTTTGTACTTTTGTTAGTATACGATTATTCGAAAATTTCGAATAGATTTTTCTAACCTTATCTAATTCTATTTAGATAAATAAAAATTACATCATGCTAAAAGGATTTTTTAAAGTACCCAAAGCTATAAATGAGCCTGTAAAAAGTTATGCTCCTAATTCTCCCGAAAAAGAAGCCGTTTTAGCCGCTTACAAAAAAATGTGGAATGCTAAAATCGATGTTCCGTTATACATTGGAAAAGAAGAAATCAGAACAGGAAACACTAGAAATATTACACCTCCTCACGATCACAAACACATTGTAGGAAGCTATCATCTTGCAGAAAAAAATCATATCGAAGCCGCTATTGCAAATGCACTAGATTCAAGAGCAGCCTGGGCAAATATGGCTTGGGAACAACGCGCCGCTATTTTCCTAAAAGCTGCCGAGTTAATTGCTGGCCCATACAGAGCCCGAATTAATGCTGCTACTATGATAGGTCAATCTAAAAATATTCATCAGGCTGAAATTGATGCTTCTTGTGAATTGATTGACTTTTTGCGTTTCAACGTTGAATTTATGACGCAAATTTATGCCGATCAACCTACCTCCGACTCCGCCATCTGGAACCGATTAGAATACCGACCATTAGAAGGTTTTGTATATGCGATTATGGGAAATGTGGTCGTTTGGAAACCAAGTGACAGCCAGGTTTTTTCGTCAAAAATTATTATCGAAATTTTCAAAGAAGCAGGACTTCCTGATGGTGTAATCAATGTTGTTTTTGGAGATGCTGCCATGATTACCGATACTATTTTAGCGAGCCGTGATTTTGCTGGATTGCATTATACCGGTTCCACTCAGGTGTTTAAAAAGCTGTGGGCAAAAATTGGAACTAACATTCATAATTATAAAACCTATCCTAGAATTGTAGGTGAAACTGGTGGAAAAGATTTTGTTATAGTCCATCCAAGTGCCAATGTAAAACAAGCCGTTACTGGAATTGTACGTGGCGCATTCGAATTCCAAGGTCAGAAATGCTCGGCAGCTTCAAGAGTTTATATTCCAAAAAGTTTATGGCCTGATGTGAAAGAACAATTGACAACTGACATTCAATCCATGAAAATGGGTTCACCAGAAGATTTTGGCAATTTCATTACTGCGGTTATCCATGAAGGTTCATTTGACAAATTAGCGAGTTACATTGACAGAGCAAAAAATGATACAGATGCCGAAATTATAATCGGAGGGAATTATGACAAGTCAATTGGTTATTTTATCGAACCTACCGTTATTTTGACTACAAATCCAAAATACGTTACCATGGAAACCGAATTATTTGGACCTGTTTTAACTATTTATATTTACGAAGATGCCAAATGGATTGAAACTTTGGAACTTATCGACCAAACTTCGGAGTATGCACTTACGGGAGCTATTTTTAGCCAGGATCGTTATGCTATTGAAGAAGCGACAGTGAAACTACAAAATGCCTCTGGAAATTTATACATCAACGACAAACCTACGGGAGCAGTTGTAGGACAACAGCCTTTTGGTGGTGCCAGAGCTTCTGGAACGAATGATAAAGCGGGTTCAGCAATGAACTTATTGCGTTGGGTTTCGCCAAGAACAATTAAAGAAGTTTTTGTTTCTCCGGAAGATTACAGGTATCCGTTTTTAGGAGAATAGACTAAAGTTGGAAGTTAGAAGTTGGAAGTACTAAAATGATAATCAAAAACCCACCAGGAATTCATATAATTTGAATTGCTGGTGGGTTTTAATTTTTTTTTCAATCTGAGAAATCTAAAAAGGCAAACTATTAAAAATCATAATTTGAAATTGAGCTCTACTATTGTTTGCTAACATTTGAGACATAATACCCACTTCAACTTTTATGTTTTTGCTAAAGCAATAACCAATTCCGCCATAAAGACGATTTCGATCAAATTGATTCTGCTCGGTATTCAGGAAAATTTCATTGTATGCAGAAGCATAAATGGCATTTTTATCCAAAGTCTTTTTATTAATTGGAACATTCAAAGAAAGAAAATAACGAAAACGCATTTTGAAATCATCCTTCAGGAATCGCTCTTCTACTCGATAACGATGCTGAATGTAAACTCTGCCAAATTGTTGTTTACTAATAAATTGCTGAAAAATTCGATGTTCATCGGTTTCTAATTTATCATCCGTTCCAGCAATATAAGGTTCTGAATGGATGTAAGCATAACCCAACAATACATTATTATTGTTTTCGGATAAATTATATCCAATTCCTGTTCTCAACAATAATTGCTCCAAATCTCCGGCAAAATTATAGTTTCGATATTGCACTTCATTGTGCCAATTCCATCGATTGTTTATTTTTTGATTACCAAAATAAAGAAACCAGTTTCCAGTATCTGTTTTTTGTGCATTTACATTTGCTGCTAAAAACAAGACCAACAAAAAGCAGAACGATTGTAATTTGTTTACCATTATAATTTTGAAATATTTAAAGTTAAAAAGTCTTATTGTTCACAAATTTTAGACCACAAATTTCAATGGCAAATGCACTACTTTTTTTGTTTCAAAAAATTCATCTTTGAAAAAATCGGCTAAATCGTATTGAGTTGCTTTTGGAAAATCAGCTAATTCTTCGGTTAGGTCTCCTCCTTTTAAATATAGAATTCCGTTTTTCAGTTCGTGTTTCTGTTGTTTCTTGATTTTTGTTTTTACCCAGGAAACAAAATCAGGCATATTTGTCACCGCACGGCTTACAATGAAATCAAAATCACCTTTTACATTTTCGGCACGAATTTGTTCTGCTTTTACATTTTTCAATCCTAAAGCATCAGCAACTCCTTGAACGACTTTTATTTTTTTGGCAATTACATCAATCAAATAAAAACGGGTTTCTGGAAATAGAATTGCTAATGGAATTCCAGGAAATCCACCGCCAGTTCCCACATCCAGGACATAACTTCCGGGTTCAAACTTCATAATTTTAGCAATTCCTAAAGAATGCAAAACGTGTTTAGTGTATAAAGAATCAATATCTTTTCTAGAGATAACATTTATTTTTTCGTTCCAATCGTGGTATAAAAAATCTAGTTTTTGAAATTGTTCTTTTTGAATATCGGTTAAATCCGGAAAATAGCTCAATATTTCGTCCATCGTTTTATTTTTTTAACAAAAGTACTATTTTTAAGTTTGAAATATTTAACTGAATTTTGCAGAGTTAAAATTTATAAATAATTATCTTTGAACGCTATTTTGAATAATTATGAATACTACCGCACCTACATTTGCAAAGCAAGACAAACTAAAGTTCTTTAGAACGCTTAACTCGCGGGTAAACAATTACTTCAAAGAAAATAACATTTCTAAAGCAGGTAATTGGAAATTACATTTAAAAGCAGTTATTCTTTTTACAGTTTTTCTAGTGCCTTATTTTTTAATTCTTACGCTGGATATGCCTTTTTGGGCGCATTTACTTTTAACCATTGTTATGGGAATTGGTATGGCTGGATTAGGAATGAATGTAATGCACGATGGAAATCATGGGTCGTATTCTAATAAAAGTTGGGTAAACAAAATCATGGGTGGTACCATTTATGTTTTGGCTGGAAATGTCTACAACTGGCAAGTACAACATAATGTTTTACACCACACTTATACTAATATTCCTGGTCACGATGAAGATTTAGACGCAGGAAGAATTATTCGTTTTACTAAAAGTGCTGAATGGCATAGTTTTCATCGTTTTCAACATTATTATTCGGTTTTTCTATACGGATTATTGACTTTTAACTGGGCCATTACTACTGATTTCAAGCAAATGAGAAGTTACCTTAAAAGAAAATTATCTTATGGAGAACCTAAAAGTCCTAAAATTCTGTGGACCACATTAATTATCACTAAAATAATTTATGTTTCCATTTGGATTGCATTGCCTATCGTAATTGGAATTGTTTGGTGGAAAGTATTAATTGGTTTCTTTATAATGCACTACACCGCGGGATTGATTTTGAGTATTGTATTCCAATTGGCACACGTAGTTGACGAAACAGAAAATCCTTCACCAAATGAATTAGGCGAAATGGAAAACACCTGGGCAATCCACCAATTGTTTACCACAACTAATTTTGCTCCAAAAAACTGGTTGGTAAACTGGTACACTGGCGGATTGAATCACCAAATAGAACATCATATTTTTCCAAATATCAGTCACATTCATTATGGTAAGATTGCGAAAATTGTTCGCGAAACCGCACAAGAATGCAACCTGCCTTATTATGAATACAAAACGATGAGAAGTGCCATAATTGCACATTTCAAGCATTTAAAAGAATTAGGAATGAAACCAGAAATGGCTTAAAATAAATGAAGTACTTCGGTGCTTTTCAATAATAATTAATTAAAATAAATAATTAACCGCCCTGTTTCCTAAAAGAATTTTAGGGCTATCAACACTTTATTAATGAGTAATCCACTTTCAGACAGAATTAACAATCTTGCTACATCACAAACGTTAGCAATGGCAGCTTTGGCTAGAGAATTAAAAGCGCAAGGTAAAGACATTATCAGTTTAAGTTTAGGAGAACCTGACTTTAACACGCCTGATTTCATCAAAGAAGCAGCTAAAAAAGCGATTGACGAAAACTACAGCACTTATTCTCCAGTTGATGGATATGCTGAATTGAAAGATGCTATCTGCAGAAAATTCAAAAGAGACAATGATTTAGATTACAAACCATCTCAAATTGTAGTTTCTACAGGAGCTAAACAATCTTTATACAACATTGCACAGGTAATGTTAAACGATGGTGACGAAGTAATCTTACCAGCACCTTACTGGGTTTCTTACTTCGAAATCGTAAAATTATCAGGTGGTGTTCCTGTAGAAGTTCCAACTTCTGTAGAAACTGATTTCAAAATCACACCAGAACAATTAGAAGCTGCTATCACACCAAAAACAAAAATGATGTGGTTTTCTTCTCCTTGTAATCCTTCAGGATCTGTTTACAGCCGTGAAGAATTAACTGCGCTTGGTAAAGTTTTAGAAAAATATCCAAACATATACATTGTTGCTGACGAAATCTATGAGCATATCAATTTCTCAGGAACTTTTTGTAGTATCGCTTCTATTCCAGGATTATTCGACAGAACAATTACTGTAAACGGAGTTGCAAAAGCTTTCGCAATGACAGGATACAGAATTGGATACATTGGAGCACCGGAATTTATTGCAAAAGCTTGTACTAAAATTCAAGG
>NCET01000551.1 GCA_002280815.1 Flavobacteriales bacterium 32-34-25
GCATGGAGCCAATTGGACTTATGTGGCTTGGGGATTCATCAACGCACTTTATTTCTTACCCCTACTTTTAAGAAAATCAAACAGAAACAATTTGGATACCGTTGTTTTAGATAGAAGTTGGGAGTCGCTAAGAGTGATTGCAAACATCTTGCTGACCTTCGTTTTGAGCTGTTTGGCCTGGGTGTTTTTCCGAGCTAAAAGCATCACAGACGCAGTTTTGTATATCAAGAATATATTCACAAACGGTCATTTCACATCACAATATTTAACCAATGAAAGATACAACTACGAGTTGATGATTCTAGTTGTCCTATTCATTTTTGTCGAATGGAACAATCGTACTAAAGTCGAACCCATTTCAGGTAAATACCAAACCATAAAACTAGCTTTGTGCTTAGCCGCAATCATGGCATTAGGCACCTATTCGGATTATAAGGAATTTATTTATTTTCAGTTTTAAATTTTTCTTTTTTCACCCTTTAGGGAGGGGGTAAGGAAAAAGAAAAGTAGAAAACAAATTTCGGTTTACCCCAATCCGCTGTGGCGGAAGCAGAAAATTCATAAGATTTATAACGTTCTTGATAAATAATGATATTCCATTTCTTTTCCCACCCTTTAGGTAGGGGAAAGGAAAAGAAATTAAATATAAAAAGAAAACCTGAATTTTCGTTTTACCCCAGCCCTAAAGGGAGCCGAAAATTCAGAAAGCTTATGATTAACATTAACGTTCCACTTCTTTTTCCCTTTAGGGGTGGGGGTAAAAAAAGAAGTAATGACGTTCTAATTTCTTTTTTCCACCCTTTAGGGAGGGGAGAGAAAAAAGAAATTTAATTTAGGAGCGGGGAAAGGAAAAGAAATAACAAAACATGCCAATTTCTTTCCCCTTTAGGAGTAGGGGTGAAAAAGAAATTTTAGAGTCAAAAAAGAAAACCAGTAGTTCATTTTCTATTCAATTAAAGCTATTTTAATATTATGGACAAAAGTAAAAATCAATCTGAAAATATGTGGAAAGGAGCATCTCCAAAGATTTTTTCAAATGCTAAAAAGTTAAGAGAAAATCAAACAGAAGCAGAAGAAAAGTTTTGGTTAGCGGTAAAAGACAACCAGGTAGAAGGATATAAATTTAGAAGGCAACATCCGCTGAGTATTTATGTAGTTGATTTTTATTGCCATGCTCTTAAATTAGTAATTGAAATAGATGGA
>NCET01000190.1 GCA_002280815.1 Flavobacteriales bacterium 32-34-25
CGTTCCAAAACGAGGATCAATTTTGTAAACATCTGATTGACCGTAACTGTGATAGGAGAATTCGGCTTCGTTGTCTTCGCAAAGTGGAGTACTCCAAATGGCGGTAACTCCAAGTGATTGTATGTAATCCAGATTCTGGATAATGCCTTCAATATCGCCTCCGTGTCTTCCTCCAGGCAATTCCCGATTGTATTTTTCGATGGTATTGCTATCGTTATCGTTGTTCCTATTTCCGTTAGCAAAACGATCCGGCATTAAAAGATAAATAGTGTCTGAAGAATCAAAACTTTTGCGAGACGCCGAGTCCTTCCTTCGTTCTCTTAATTCATATTTTTGAATAAAAGTTGATTGGTTCTTGAGTTTGAATATAAAATCAATTTCGTTTGTGTTTATCTTTTGGGTATCGATTGTTACAAAAATAAAATTGGGGTTTTCGGTGCGTTTTACATTGATAATAGCAGTGCTATTGGCTATTGTAATTTGGCATTGCCCAATATCAATTCCGTAAAAAAGAATTTGAAGTTCGGGATTGTGCATTCCAGAAAACCAAAAAGGAGGTTCTATTCTTTGTATTAGAGTATTTAACGCAGTATTCATAAAATAGAAAATTAAAACAGTGGCAACAAAGCTTGGGTTTGAAAATTAATTGGCTATTTCACGAAAAATTAGGCTACCAACAGCTGATTCTTAGTTAACGAATGTAGCAAAAATAAACCATTTTTAGAATGAATTCGATTTGAATAATTTCTTTTATGCTAAAAAAAAGCTGCTCGGTTGTAGAGCAGCTTTTGGTTTTTATGAATTTTAAATAATGGTATTTAGATTTTACCATTTTTAATTTCGTCAACAATTTCTGGATTTAACAATGTACTAGTATCTCCAAAATTAGAATAATCACCTTCGGCAATTTTACGAAGGATTCGTCGCATGATTTTTCCGGAACGGGTTTTTGGTAAACCAGATACAAACTGGATTTTATCTAATTTAGCAATTGGTCCAATGTGATCTGAAATGTGTTGGTTGATTTCTTTAGCCAAATTTTCTTTATCACGTTTTTCGCCCGTTTCTTTAAGAATTACAAAACCATATAAGGCATTTCCTTTGATGTCATGTGGGAAACCTACAATGGCACTTTCGGCAACTGCCGGATGCTCGTTGATGGCATCTTCAATTGGAGCTGTTCCTAAATTATGTCCTGATACGATAATTACATCGTCCACACGACCTGTAATTCTATAGTATCCTACTTCGTCACGTAAAGCGCCGTCACCACTGAAATATTTCCCGGGGAAAGTAGAGAAATACGTTTCCTTATAACGTTTATGATCGCCCCAAATAGTTCTGGCAATTCCTGGCCATGGGAATTTAATACACAAACTTCCTACTACTTGGTTGTCTTCAATTTCATTTCGTTTTTCGTCCATCAAAACAGCTTGAATTCCTGGAAGAGGTAAGGTGGCATACGTTGGTTTTGTTGGAGTAATAAAAGGAATTGGAGAGATAAGAATTCCTCCCGTTTCGGTTTGCCACCAGGTATCCACAACCGGACAACGTTTTCCGCCTACGTGGTCGTTGTACCAGTGCCAAGCTTCTTCGTTAATAGGTTCTCCTACTGAACCAATAACTTTTAGTGAACTTAAAGGGTATTTCTGTACATAATCTAAACTTTCTTTGGCTAAAGCTCTGATGGCTGTTGGTGCTGTATAGAATTGGTTTACTTTGTGTTTTTCGATTACTTCCCAAAAACGACTGAAATCAGGATAAGAAGGAACACCTTCGAAAATAACAGTGGTTGCTCCGTTTAATAACGGGCCGTATAAAATATACGAATGTCCGGTAATCCAACCAATATCGGCAGTACACCAGAAAACATCATTCTCTTCGTAGTTAAAAACATTTTGGAAAGTATAAGCGGTATAGACCATATAACCTGCTGTGGTATGTACCATTCCTTTTGGTTTTCCTGTAGAACCCGAAGTATAAAGGATAAACAATGGATCTTCGGCATCCATGATTTCGGCAGTATTGTTGTCAGAAGCTTTTTCTAAAAGAGGCGCTAACCATTGGTCGCGACCTTCTTTCATTTTAACATCAGTATTAGTTCTTTGAGCAACTAAAACAGTTTCTACCGATGGACAATTTATTAATGCTTCGTCAACAATTCCTTTTAAGTCAATTGTTTTGTTTCCGCGGTATCCACCGTCAGAAGTAACGACCATTTTACATTCGCTATCGTTGATTCTAGCCGCAACAGCCGATGCTGAAAATCCAGCAAAAACTACTGAGTGAATGGCTCCAATACGAGCACAAGCTAGTGTAGTAATGGCTAATTCAGGAATCATAGGCAGGTAAATACAGACGCGATCTCCTTTTTGGATGCCTTGGCTCAATAAAACATTTGCCATTTTGCTTACACGTTGGTGTAATTCATTATAAGTAATGGATTGTGAAGCTTCGTCAGGATTGTTCGGTTCAAAAACAATAGCGACTTTGTCTCCTTTTTTAGCCAAGTGACGATCGATACAGTTTTTGGTGATGTTTACCTTAGCATCTACAAACCATTTTATTTCGGCTTCAGCCATGTTGAAATCGACTACTTTGTCCCATTCCTGGTACCAAGTAAAGTTTTCAGAGGCAATTTTGTCCCAAAATTTCTTCGGGTCTTTTATTGATTTTTTGTACTCTTTAAAGTATTCTTCGAAATTACTTATTTTGTAACGACTCATGATTTTTGGTATATTTAGTTTTGTTAGTTTATTAATTCGTGTACTTTTTCAACGAGTTTTTTTAATGAAAAAGGTTTTGTTATGTACAAATTAGCACCGAGTGATAATCCTTTTTCAATGTCAGTCTCTTTGTTTTTTGCCGAAAGGAAAATTACCTTGCAGTTATCTAATCTTTCGTCTTTTTTTATTTGTTCCAATGTGCTGTAACCGTCAACCATGGGCATCATGACATCGAGAATAATGATGTCAGGAAGCTGATTCTTTAAAATGTCCAAAGCCTCTTGTCCGTCACGCGCAATAAATACTTCAAAATTATTCTTTTTAAAAGTATATTCGAGCGACATCACAATATTAGGTTCGTCATCAACAATTAATATTCTTTTCATTTTTCGCTAGTATTGTAATTGGGTAAAGTAAAAGTAATAGTTGTTCCATTACTATTTGAACTTTCGGCCCAAATTTTTCCTTTATGATGTTCTATTATTTTTTTACAAATGGCTAGTCCTAAGCCGCTACCAATTGGTTTTTTTATGTTTTGATTTCTGGATTGATAGAATTTGTCAAAAACAGCTTCCAGATCATCGGGTTTGATTTCTTTTCCGTTGTTATGAACACTTACCGTTATGAAATCATGGCCTTCGTTAATTTCGACACCAATTTTTCCATTTGTATCCGCACAAAATTTTATGGCATTCGAAAACAAATTATGAAGTACCTGAACAATTCGTTCTTCGTCATAAAAAGCTTTGATTTCTTCTGATTTTTTTTCGAATTCAATACTGATGTTTTTGTTTAGGATTAATTGTTGTAAGGATTCGAGTGTGTTGTTGATGGTTTTCGAAATGTTATTTTTCGAAAGATAAATTTTTTGTTTTCCGGTTTCAAATTTTTCCAAATCCAATATTTTGTCAATCAAACGATTCAATCGATCCGATTCATTGATAATATTTTGTAGAAATTTTTGACGTACTTCGGCAGGAATATCTTCGTCATCATGCAGGATTTCAGTAGCTGCTCTAATCGCTGTGATTGGTGTTCTTAACTCATGAGTTACGGTATCTAGGAATTCATCTTTTTGAATGTCTTTGTTAATGAGTTCCTGATTAGCAACCTGAAGTTGTTCGGATATTTTTTTTAATTCATTCGAACTTTCAGTCAGTTTTTTATTGATGACAATATTTTCTTTGGATTCTTCCAGAATACGCAATACTTCAGGCAGACTTATTTTGTCTTCTTTGGCCACACTCGAAATTACAATTTTGGCGGAAGCCGTACCAATATGTCCCGTTAATAAATTTTCGGCAAATTTGATAAAACGGGCATCGGCAATCTTGTTGTCTTTGTCAATATTGTATTTTAAATTAAAGATAGTCAGCGCTCGTTTTGTTCTTTCGATACCAAGAAAACGTTCCAGAATTTTTTCAATATCCGAAATATTAGCTGTTCCTTTCCACACATACGCATTTTCGTGATTGGTAATGTATTTATCGATATCCACAAACATTTCGGCGTAATTACGTTCTCTATAATTACCGCTAAAACTTACCGAAACCGCAAGATAACTGAGTAAATTAACTAATAAACTCCAAAAAACGGCATGCGGAATTGGATCTAAATAATCCAATCCAAAAAGTTGAAAAGGTTTTAAAAGTGCAATTCCAAAAGGCCCTTCTTGTACAAAAGTGCTTGCTGAATTTGTTGTTCCAAGGGCATAAGGGATTAATAAGGTGTAAAAACAAATTAAAAACCCAAGAATAATTCCAGTTATAGCGCCTTTTTTAGAACCTCTTCGCCAAAATAATCCTCCGAAAAATGCAGGAGCTAATTGGGCAATAATAACAAAAGAAACCAAACCAATGGAAACCAATGTATAGTCTAAAACAAAAACACGATAGATTATATAGGCCAATATAATCAACGAGAAGATTCCTATTTTTCGACTAAGAACAATTCTTTTAGTGTTTTTTTCTTGCGAAATATTTTCCAATGAACCAATAAAACCATAAGGGATTAAAAGGTTATTGCTAAGCATGGTGGCTAATGTTATGGAAGAAACAATAATCATAGAAATGGCGGCCGAAAATCCTCCTAAAAATACTAATACAGTTAGAAAATTATTGTTGAAATGCTGCGGAATAAGCAACGAATAAGTGTCGGAATTTAAACCTTGATTTCCAAAAAGAATATTTCCTCCCCAGGCTATTGGAAAAACAAAAATATTGAATAGTAATAAATAGAGTGGGAGCAACCAAATTGCGGTTCGGATGTGTTTTTCCTGATTGTTTTCGACAATAGCGGTGTGAAATTGTCTTGGCAAAATAAAAATGGCAAACATAGAAATCAGGCAAAGAAAAAACCAGTTGAGTCCATTAGTCAAATTGCCAATGGTATTTTTTTTGTCGAAATTTTCTAAGACTGATGCTTTGGCATAAATATCGTCAAAACCATCAAAAACAAAGAAAGTTACATAAATACCAATAATACTAAAGAAAACTAATTTTAAGATGGATTCAATGGCGATGGCGGTAACAATTCCGCGTCTTTTTTCGGAAGCATCTACATATTTATTTCCGTAGTAAGAAGCAAATAAGGCTAAAGCAATACAAATGTAAGTAGTGTTGTCAGTAAAAATATTAGAACTGGCCTGTGTTTTTGTTACAATATGAAAAGTATCGGAGATGGCTTTAAGTTGCAAAGCAATGTAAGGTACAATCCCAAAAATGGAGATTAA
>NCET01000552.1 GCA_002280815.1 Flavobacteriales bacterium 32-34-25
GTCCCGAACTATCGGGATTGATTTCAGATTTAAAAAAATGGAAGCACCACTAGCAGAACGCATACGCCCACAAAAATTAGACGAATACATCAGTCAATCTCATTTGGTTGGTCCAAATGGCTCTTTGACGCAACAAATTGCCAGAGGAATTATTCCGTCTTTAATATTTTGGGGACCTCCGGGAACAGGTAAAACTACTTTGGCTCAAATTATTGCGCAGGAATCGCAACGTCCATTTTTTATCTTAAGCGCCATCAATTCGGGTGTGAAAGACATTCGTGATGTAATTGAAAAAGCCAAACAAAGTGGCGGACTTTTCACTGCTAAAAACCCCATTTTGTTTATTGATGAGATTCATCGTTTTAGCAAATCGCAGCAGGACTCCTTATTGGCTGCGGTAGAAAAAGGCTGGATTACGCTGATTGGTGCTACAACCGAAAATCCAAGTTTTGAAGTTATTCCCGCGCTGCTTTCACGTTGCCAGGTTTATACTTTGAATGCGTTTACCAAAGCCGATTTAGAATCACTTTTGGCTCGTGCCATGAAAACGGATACTTATTTGCAAACTAAGAATATCCGATTAGAAGAAACGGAAGCGTTACTACGACTTTCGGGCGGCGATGGACGCAAACTATTGAATATTTTCGAATTGGTCGTAAACGCTTCAGCTGAAGATGAAATTGTAATTACAAACAATCGTGTTTTAGAATTAGTTCAACAAAACACGGTTTTATATGACAAAAGCGGCGAGCAACATTATGACATTATTTCGGCTTTTATTAAATCCATTCGCGGAAGTGATCCAAATGGTGCTGTTTATTGGTTAGCCCGAATGATTGAAGGCGGCGAAGATGTAAAATTCATAGCCCGAAGATTACTTATTTCGGCCAGTGAAGACATTGGAAATGCCAATCCTACGGCCTTGATTATGGCCAATAATACCTTTCAGGCGGTAACCACTATTGGTTATCCCGAAAGCCGAATTTTACTGAGTCAATGCGCTATTTATTTAGCAACTTCACCTAAAAGTAATGCTTCGTATATGGCGATTAATACGGCACAGCAAATTGTAAAACAAACTGGAGATTTATCCGTTCCAATCCATTTACGCAATGCACCAACTAAGTTGATGAAAGAATTAGGTTATGGAGAAGATTATAAATATTCGCATGAATATGCTAATAATTTTGCAGAACAAGAA
>NCET01000191.1 GCA_002280815.1 Flavobacteriales bacterium 32-34-25
AGCATCTTTAATTGTTGGCGCTTCGTTTCCAATAGCGTTCAACGTTTGTGCCAAAGAAGAACCTCCTAATTTGAAGTCATCTTGAGACAAATTGATATAATAAATAGAACCACCGTCTTTTTGTAAAACTGGCTCTACTACTTTTCTAATATCAGTACAGTTTCCACCTGCCGAAATAATTACCGTTCCCGGCGCAATTACTTCGTCATTTGGATATTTTTGTTTCATCGAAAGCGAATCTTTTCCTGTTGGGATATTGATTCCTAATTCGATTGCAAAATCAGAACAAGCTTCAACAGCAGCGTACAAACGAGCGTCTTCACCTTCATTTTTACAAGCCCACATCCAGTTAGCCGATAATGAAATCCCTTTCAATCCGTCTTTAATTGGAGCCCAAACAATGTTTGATAATGATTCAGCAATAGCCGTCCTTGTACCAGCAACCGGATCAATTAACGATGCAATAGGAGAGTGTCCAATAGAGGTTGCAATTCCTTCTTTTCCCTGGAAATCTAAGGCAACTACACCACAGTTGTTCAAAGGCAATTGCAATGGTCCAGCAGTTTGTTGTTTGGCTACTTTTCCACCTACACAACGGTCAACTTTATTAGTCAACCAGTCTTTAGAAGCCACAGCTTCCAGTTGTAAAACCTGCTCTAAATAAGTAGCAATTTTGTCTTTCGAATACTCTAATGCTGAATAGTTGTAATCAACAGTTTTGTCTGTCATTATCGTTTTTGGAGAACTTCCGAAGAAATCTTCTAAAGCATAATCCATTGGTTTTGCTCCAGTCGATTTTGATTCGAAAGTAAAACGGTGATCACCAGTTACGTCACCCACCTGATACATTGGCGAACGCTCTCTGTCGGCGATTCTTTGTAAGGTATTGATATCTTTTTTGCCAATAACCAATCCCATTCTTTCCTGAGATTCGTTACCAATAATTTCTTTTGCCGAAAGGGTAGGGTCGCCCACAGGCAATTTATCCAAATCAATCAATCCTCCTGTATCTTCCACCAATTCCGAAAGACAGTTTAGATGTCCACCAGCACCGTGATCGTGAATTGAAACAATTGGGTTGTTATCGCTTTCTACCAAACCACGAATGGCGTTGGCAGCACGTTTTTGCATTTCCGGATTCGAACGTTGGATCGCATTTAATTCAATTCCTGAACCAAAAGCACCTGTGTCTGCTGATGAAACTGCAGCTCCACCCATTCCGATTCTATAATTTTCTCCACCAAGAATAACAATTTTGTCTCCTTCTTGTGGTTTGTGCTTGATAGCCTGATCTAATTTTCCGTAACCAATTCCACCCGCTTGCATGATTACTTTATCGTAACCAATTTTACGGTTGTTTTCTTCATGTTCGAAAGTCAAAACAGAACCCGTAATAAGTGGTTGTCCAAATTTATTTCCAAAATCAGAAGCTCCATTCGAAGCTTTGATCAAAATATCCATTGGAGTCTGGTACAACCATTTTCTTTCGGCTACAGCATCTTCCCAAGGTCTATTCTCTTCTAATCTTGAGTAAGAAGTCATGTAAACTGCAGTTCCAGCTATTGGTAACGAACCTTGTCCTCCAGCTAAACGGTCACGAATTTCTCCTCCAGAACCTGTTGCAGCTCCGTTGAAAGGCTCTACAGTTGTTGGGAAATTATGCGTTTCTGCTTTTAACGAAATAACAGAATCAAATTCTTTTACTTCATAAAAATCAGGTTTGTCGGCCGTTTTTGGAGCAAATTGCTGTACTCTTGGTCCTTTTACAAAAGCCACATTGTCTTTGTAAGCCGAAACAATATCGTTAGGATTTTCCTGTGATGTTTTCTTGATTAATTTGAAAAGAGAAGTTTCTTTTTCGACACCATCAATAACAAAAGTTCCATTGAAAATCTTGTGACGACAGTGCTCTGAATTGGCTTGAGAAAAAGCAAAAATTTCAGAATCAGTTAGTTTTCTGCCTAATTTGGTAGCCAAATTATCTAAATAGTCTACTTCTTCTGAGCTTAAAGCCAAACCTTCTTGTTTGTTATACCCTGCAATATCCTCAATATCCAAAATCGCTTCTGGCTGTACATTGATGGTAAAAATATCTTGATTTAATTCGGTATATTTTTGAGAAAGCATTGGATCGAAATCAGTGAAATCTTCTGATGCTTTGTAAAATTCTTCGATACGAATGATTCCAGAAATCCCCATATTTTGAGTGATTTCAACAGCATTGGTACTCCAAGGCGTAATCATCGTGGCGCGGGGACCAACAAAAAAATCCGTCAATACGGATTTCTCTATCTTAGTTGCATTGGCAAAAAGCCAGTTCAGTTTAGAAATATCTTGAGCCGAAATTTCGCCTTGTGTTTGTACGGCAAAAATTGCGTTGCTTTGGTTTTCAAAGAAATGAATCATTGTTTTGTGTTTGATGAATTGCGATGCAAATTTAGTTTAAATATATAGTACGAGCAAATGTGAAATGCAAACTATTTGACAAAATCAAAGAATTTAAAAATAACCGCAAATTCGCAAATTTTCATCGATTCTAAACGAGTATAATTTGCGAATTTGCGGTCTATTTAATTTTAAAATCAATGTTATTTAGAAAAAAATTCACTTTATTTTGAAGAATGAATTGTATAAATTATTTGATGTCTCTTTGGTAATTCCAAATTGCATTATCTAATTTTCTTGGACTTATGTAAAATCCATATTCTTCTAATTTTAAACTTGTTTGCTCTAGAATATTTTGACAATCTTTTATAGAAATGGGTACTTTGAGTATGCTTTCAATGTATCGGACTACCATTCGATCTGGTTTTATTAATCTGTCATTTCCAGCTAACATATAAAAATACTGCAACGAAATACCGGATTTTTGTCCTCTGATTTGTTTAATTTTTGTTTCAAAACTTGTAGAAATGTTTTCTAAATCTTGAAAATAGTTAATTCCTTCATTAGATAATTCATTTAAAAAAAGCACAACAGCTTCGGCTTTTAAAATTCCACTTTTAGAAGAGGTTCTTTGTCGATTTTTAAATATGGAATTAGCTAATTCTTCAAAATCAGTTTTTCCAAATGTATTAATGAAATCAGTTACACTAAATTGAGAATTTTGTTCTGGTATAGAATCAATATTTTGTCTAAAAACAGAAATGTTGTTGTATTCACAAAAGTTTTTAACTGTTTTCCTTACTATTTCATATTTAACACCAATTGAATAAACAGAATCAATGACACAAAGCGGTAAGCTCTGATAATAAAATTCAGGGTCTAGTTTATAATTTTCTATTTTTATATTTTGTTTTGTAAAATCTACAATTTTAGAAATTGCTAATTCATCGATTTTAAGCATATTTTTTTGATTTTATATTAATGATTAGTCAAAGCATTGTGTTAAATTAATTCTTAGGAAACGCCATACTTTGATAAGCACCCAAATCAGGTGGTGAAGTTCTTGTTTTTCCGTTAATGTCCAGCGGAATGGAATAAGCCGGATTTCCTTTTGCGAAAGCAGCAGAAGTATTGTCAATATTCAATTTGTTATTTTGAATAGATAAAAAACGAGGATTCTGATTCAGAATAATGTTGTTGTAACGAACATTATTATTGAAATTATATAATGGATTCGAGTTATTTGCATCCGATTTCAGGAGACAATTATTGAATTGGTATTCAAAAGTTGCTGCATCTTTTTTATCCAAATTCAATTCGTTAGAATAAGCACCGTAAATGATACAATTGTTAAAAGTAGCTCGGGTTAAATTCGACGTTTCCGGATTCGCTCCAGTTTTGTAATTGCTGATGGATAATGCAAATTGCTGCGAACTATTCCAATTGTTGTTAAAAGTACAATGTGCAAACAGGTAATTTCCTCCGTAAGTACATGCCAATGCAGCTTTTCCAGCGGTATTAATAGCTATGTTTTCGCCTTCAATTTTAGCATTTTGAGCCAGAATTCCATAGTTGGACGAATTGTAAATCTGGCTGTTTTTTATTGAAACAGTAGTGTTATCCTGATTGTCAATTCGTAAACCTATTGTAGCATTTTTAATGGTAAGGTGATTGATTTTGTGCGCTGTGCTGCCCTCACGAAGCCATATGGTTGACCATTGTCCTGGAATATTAGCGTAATCAGCTTCGAGACGATCGCCTTCAAAAATAATTTCGTTTTCTTGTTTGTTGGTGGTAGAAACAGTTCCGTTGCATTCTAAACTAGCCGATTGCGGTACAATCAATCCCGAATTAGTATGAAAATAAACGCGGGCTCCTGCATCAAAAACTACTTTTTTTCCTTCGGGAACTGTCGCGTAACCATAAATCACATAGGCTTTTTGATTGGTAAAATGCAGTTCGTTGCCGTTTACAGCATCGTTTTCGTCCAGATAAAAACCACTTAATTCGTTATTGTCAAAAGTTACGGTTTCGGTTTTGCCGTTGCTCAAAAGCTTAGGATAAAGCAAAACAGCATCTTTTACTAAAGTCAATAAAGCCACTTTTTGTAAATTAGTTCCACTATCAAATTCAATGTCGTCGGTATATAAAAAATCATTGGGATTCGCATCGGCTATGTTGGGTATGGTTTCGATAAAAACATACAGACTGTCTTTGGCTAACAAGGTGACATTATTGAAAATTCGGTTGTTTTCGCCCTGCATTCCGTCAACGGTCATGCGGTATTTAGAGTTGAGTCCTTTGCCTAATTTAATCGTTGGAATATTAATATCATCTTTACTGTGATTGTACACTTTTAATAAATACGTACTCGAACTTATGGTCGAAAAAACAGTGTCTAAAAAAACGGTATCTTTCGAAAAAACTAATTTTCCATCATTAGGTACGGTAGAAAAATCGGTTCGGCAAGAACAGATTGAAAATAAGATTCCGAAGAGAAATAATAGCGAAAAAGGACGCATGAGTTTTGTTTTTTTGTAAAAATAGAAAAAATCTTATTCGCTGAGCCTTAATTTTAAAATGGATTGCAGAATATGCTTCTTATTTGATACATAGTCTCTATTCTTTTCTTTATTTTTACAATCGATTAAAATAAAATTCATGACATTCGATAAAGAAAAGATATTGGAATACTGCAATCGTATTTCTAAAAATACCTTAATGGAAACCTTAAATATTGAATATGTGGATGCGGGAGAAGGTTTTTTGACTGCTACAATGCCAGTAAATTCGAGTGTTCATCAGCCGATGGGCTTGTTGCACGGAGGCGCTTCGGTAGCTTTGGCCGAGAGTGTAGGTAGTGCTGCTTCCTTTATATTTATCAATCCCGAAGTGAGTGAAGTGCGTGGGATTGAAATTTCAGCCAATCATCTAAAAGCCAAGCGAGAAGGTGTAGTTACTGCAACGGCAAGAATCATTCATCAGGGAGCAAGCATTCATTTATGGGAAATCCGCATTGTGGACGAAAGAGATAATCTGATTTCGCTTTGC
>NCET01000553.1 GCA_002280815.1 Flavobacteriales bacterium 32-34-25
TGTCCATTCCTCCCAACCATCTACATCATTTTTTGACTTCATCCACAATCGGAATGATTCATCTGCCAAAAAATCCTCTATTTCTATATATTGATTTCTTTCTTTCATTTTTAAAAGTGTTTCTGCTATCATAAAGGACAGCCACTACATTACATACTCGTTAATTCGCAACTTTTCTTATTCAATTACACCCAATTTGTCAAAAAAACAATCAGTAATATAAAGGTTCCTTTCCATTCTTTACGAATATTCACTAATGCTCGATGCAATAAATTATTAGCCGATTGATAATTTACATTTAATATGGTTGCAATTTCATCCACACCCAAACTATGATGGTATCTTAAATACAAGGCTTCTTTTTGTCTAGCTGGCAAAACATTTAAGACCTTATTTAACTGTTTTACTTTCCCTTCTGTTAATTCATCAGAAATCAATTGCTGCTCTACTGAAAAATCAAACAAAAAAGCAATCGCATCTACTGACTTTGACTTATTAAAAACCCGATCACGTTCTTGTAAACGCACAATACGTTTGCGCACACTTGATAACAAATACGCCTTTACCACCACCGTATCACTAAGACTATTTCGATACACCCAGATATCAGTAAAAACATCCTGAACGCAATCTTGAATTTTTTCAGAAAATGGAGAAAACGAATTTCCATACTGAACTAAATAATTATAGTAACGCTTAAAGAGTTTAGAAAACGCTTTTTCATCTCCAGCTTTTAGCTCGATCCACAACTCATTATCATCCAGAACAGTCTTATGTAAAATTTGATTTTTCAAACTCAAAAATTTATTAATTCTTACTATTCATTTATAAACTCCTCTACTGCACTTGCAAATTTAAAAGAAGAGTTGCTAACTTAATAACAACTCTTAACCACTAACTAATATGACTAACCAAATCACATTTAGAAAAAATCTTTTATACATAAAGGACAGTTTTTTTATTATATACTCATTAAATTATAATTTTTTTTTCACTTTGCATAAAAATGCCTTAATTACACTCCAATCAACCCACAAAAAGATTATTTTTCCTATATTATTTAAAACAATCTAAATTAAAAACAAAAACATAATTGCTAATTTTATATATTTATGCAAATTTTATATACATGGAAGTTATTAGTTGTCCAAAATGTCAAAATGACAAAATTGTAAAAAGCGGCATAGTCAACGAGAA
>NCET01000192.1 GCA_002280815.1 Flavobacteriales bacterium 32-34-25
GATAAAGAATTGTTTTTAGTTTTTAGTGATCCATCTGATTATACGGCAGCAAATCAGGTTTTGGAAAACAATAATCATCAGTTGCTTTTTGAAAATTCGGTTGCTAATTTAAACGCTGCAATGAAACAAATCAACTTTTCTGCTCTGGTATTTTACCAAGCAACATTTTCAAAAGAATTGGTTCATTTTTTAGATGCTAATAAAAAATCGGGAGGCTTAAAAATGCCTATGATTTACATATCTGAAGCCATTAATTATGAATTGCATGAGCAGTTATTAGAATTAGGAATAGACACTTTAATTCAGTTGCCAGCGAATTCTTCATTTTTTGCCAAAAAAATAGCTTCTTTAATTGAAAGGCAAAAGGAGGCAGTACAAGAAAGTAAAATGCAACAAAAGATATTTGAAATCTTAACAGAAGATGATCCTTTGATAACCACTAATGACAAGTTGGTAAAAAAAGCTTTAGAAATTATCAAAAAAGAATTGCAAGACCCTTCTTTTAACGTAGAAATATTAGTAGAGAATTTGGGAATTTCCAGAGTAAAATGCTACCGTATATTTAAAGAAACTTTACATCAATCGCCTTCGGATGTAATAATGTCTCTTAGATTGCAAAAAGCTGAGCTATTATTAAAAACCAAAAAACTCAATGTTTCTGAGATTAGTTTTGAGTGCGGGTATAACGATCCCAAATATTTTGGACGTTCTTTTAAAAAATATTTTGGAAAAAGTCCTAAAGAATACAAAACAATATCTTAAAAGCACTGTTAGCCCTGTGTTTGTGGAAAGTTAGCTTAATGTTAGCGTGCAAAATTCCCCTTTTTGACGGTTAATTTTGTCCTAATTTGAATCGAAAATCCTCTATTGTGAATCAAAATTCCCCCTTTGTAGGTCTTGCTTAAAATACTTTTGGCAAAACAAAAACGAGTATTTAACATGAAAAAAATTTATGCAATTTTAATTCTTGCTTTAGGGTGTATGTCCTATTCCTATTCGCAAGTATCAGTATCAGGAAGTGTAGTTTCTGATCCAGATAGGCAACCCATACCAGGAGTATCGGTCTACATTAAAGGACAACCATCATTTGGAACTACAACCGATTTTGATGGAAATTTCAAGATTCAATTAAAAGAAAAAAGCGGTATTTTGATTTTCTCTTACATTGGATTTAAAACAAAAGAAATACCTTATTCAGGAAATCAAACTTTAAATATTTCCTTAAGTGAAGAAACAAGTTCTTTAGATGAGGTTGTAGTTATTGGTTACGGTTCTCAAAAGAGATCTGATGTAACTGGAGCTATTGCTTCGGTAAAAAGCGAAAATTTCAATAAAGGAGTTGTGGCAAACGTAGGACAGCTGATTCAGGGTAAAGTTTCGGGTGTTAACGTAACCGCAGCAAGTGGTGAACCAGGTGCTTCTCAAGACATCATTATTAGAGGAGTAGGTAGTTTACGTTCAGGAACTACACCACTTTATGTAGTGGATGGATTTGCATTAGACAATACGAATAATGGTGTAGCTTCAAATCCTTTAAACTTTATCAACCCACAGGATATCGAAAGTATTGATATTCTTAAAGACGCATCTGCTGCGGCCATTTATGGTTCCAGAGCGGCAAATGGTGTAGTTGTCATCACCACTAAAAAAGGAAAAAAAGGTCAGACTAAAATTAACCTTAATATGACTTCTGGATTTTCAACATTAACTAATAAAGTAGATGTTTTTAATGCAGATGAATTTAGAACACAAGTTGCGGCCGTAAATGGAACTTTGCAAGATGGTGGAGCTAGTACGGACTGGCAGGACGAATTGACCAGAACTGCTGTTTCTCAAAACCTTAATTTGTCAATGAGCGGAGGAACAGAAAAATCAACCTACGCAGCCTCTTTAGGTGTGGATAACCAAGAAGGTGTTTTGAAAAACAGCGATTTAAAACGCTATTCAGGACGTTTAAATTTAAATCAAAAAGCACTTAACGATAAGTTTAACATTGCTTTTAATCTGACAGGAATAAAACTTGACAATGCAAGACCAGATGCCAGAGGTATAGTTGGTAATATGTTGACAATGAACCCTACTGATGCAGTTTATGTTAACGGAGAACCTAATACTAATTTAAGTAATGATGTTGTAAATCCTTTAATTAGTGAAAGAATTTATTCTGATGAAACAAACAATAATCGAATTTTAGCGAATATCGCCCCATCATATGAGTTTATAAAAGGATTAACTTATAAATTAAATCTTGGCGTGGATTACTCTATGACTGAAAGAGACATACAGGTTTTGCCATACAGAACGGCTACTAACACAACTTTAGGCTCATTAAACAATATTATTACGACCAATAATAATGTGTTATATGAAAATACACTGACGTATAATTTCAATAAAGATGCCCATAATTTTACTGTTTTAGCTGGTCAGTCATATCAGAAAATTCAAATGTATCAAAAGAGTTATAACTTATCTGGATTTCCGGATAATGGAATCGAACCTAAAAACCAAATTGGAGCAGCAAGCGAACGTACAACTCAGGCTTCTTCTGCAGTAGAAAATGAACTTCAGTCTTTCTTTGGGAGATTAAATTATGCTTATGATAATAAGTACTTGTTAACAGCAACTTTACGTGCTGATGGTTCTTCTAAATTTGGTGAAAACAATAGATACGGTTACTTTCCGTCTGTTGCATTAGGATGGAACATCACTAAAGAAGATTTTTTTAAAGAATCTGAAATATTAAACAATCTTAAACTAAGAGCCAGCTGGGGGCAGACCGGTTCCCAGGAAATTCCTGCTAAAATTACCAAAGCAAGTTACAGGGAAAGTAATGGTGGATTTGATACGTATCCATTAGATCCGTCAGCTACAGATTTAGGCGGATATCCGTATGGTACAATCTATTCACGTTTGGCTAGTCCGGATATTCAATGGGAGGTTTCAACACAAACCAATATAGGTTTAGATTTTAGTTTGTTTAATAATAGAATATCAGGTACTGTTGATTATTTTAACAAAGTTTCAAGTAAAATGTTATTGGAGATTGCACCTACAGACCCTATTCAGCCAGTACCATTATATTACACAAACATTCCTGAAATGGAAATAAAAAACAACGGTATTGAGGTAGCTTTAGATTATAGCAGCGATAAAAGCCGTGATTTCTCTTATAGCATTGGTGGAAATATATCTTTTACCAAAAATAAAGTAGTAAAATCACCATTTACGATCTTGACTACTGGCGCAGCACAGGGTGGCGGACAATCCGGAGCAACAATTAACGGATTTATCAATGAGCAGCCTATTGGTTCTTTTTATATGCTTGATTTCATCGGAATTGGATCTGATGGTTTGAACCAATTTGCAGATACAAATGAGGATGGTCAGATTCTTGACAATGACCGTATTGTGGCAGGCAGTGCATTACCAGATTATGTCTATGCTTTTTATCTGAATTTGAAATATAAGAATTTTGATTTTGGAGCTAATTTTAATGGTGTTGGAGGAAATAAAATTTACAACCACGTTGCCATGACTTCATTCAACAAAGGCCAGCTTGCCAATTCTTTTAATACCACAGACAGAGCTTCACAATATTTAAATGAAGCATCTACTAATTCGAACACGGTTTCAACCAGATATTTAGAAGATGGTAGTTTCTTAAGATTAAATAATGCAACTCTGGGATATAATTTTAACCCAAAAATGATAGGACTGGATAATGTAATGGATAACATCCGTATTTCGGTTACGGGACAAAATTTATTTGTGATTACAAAATACAGTGGTTATGATCCTGAAATAAACACTGGAACTTCAATTGGGGAACGTCAGTCTTTTGGAATTGACTACTTCAGCTATCCTAAAAGCAGAACCATTTCATTTGGTTTAAACGTGGCATTTTAATAAAAAAATAACATAACATGAAAAATAAAATAATAGTAGGAGCTCTAGCATTTAGTTTGCTATTTACTTGGAGTTGTACCGACCTGGAAGAAAAAATATTAGATGAGTCCTTAACTGGAATTGGACAGGCTGATGCGGTTAACGGAGCAATTGCTCCTGCGTATGGTCAATTAAAAGCGACCTGGATGCACACCAATAATTTTGGATTACAGTTGATTGCCAGTGACGAAGGAATTTTACCTTACAGAGGTGGAACTGACTGGTACGACGGGGGTAAATATTTAGCAGTTCATGCACATACCATTACACCTACAAATGACTTGGTTACAAGTACCTGGAATGATGTAACTATAAATCTTTCAAGAACATTAACGGCTATTGAAGTGTTAACCCCTCTTGCAGAAGGAGGAAATACAGAGGCACAAGGAGCACTTTACGAAATGAAAGCCCTTAGAGCCTATTTGCAAATGATGACATTAGACAGTTGGGGACTTGTGTTTAAAAAAGAATCATCGAAGATAAATTCAGAAATAATTAGAGGACAAGAAGCAGTTTCTTATATCGAAAGCGAATTATTATCTGTGGCTGATGTGATTAATAATGATAAAGGACCAGGTAGAATGACGCAGGCTGCAGTTTGGGGACTTCTTTCCAGATTATATCTAAATGCTGCAGTTTACCGTGATCCTTATGGCACACCTCAATTTGAAACTGCCGATATGGATAAGGTTATTAAATATACAGATAACATTATAAACTCAGGTAAATTTAGCTTATCTCCTGAATATTTCGACTTATTTGATGATAACAATAATTCCAATAAAGAATTAATTTTCGCATTGGATCAACGCGGTGTTTTAAAAGATGAACATAACCGCTGGGCATACTGGTCAATTCCCGGATCCATGTTTCCAAGACCGGAATCAATCAATGCAGATGGTACTGATGGACCGGCTATTACATCCGATTTTTATCAAACTTGGGTTGATGCTTATGGAAGCGTAGATCCAGCTGATGCTGATTCGAGATTTTACAAAAACAATGCAAAAGTGCCAGAAAACTTAAAAGATCTAACAGGACTTTCACCATTAAACGATCAGAATCATTACTACTGTGTAAAAGCGGAAGATTTTGAAATTGACAGAGGAATTATGAGAGGCATTCCTTGGGCAGCCAGAAAAGATGCTAATGGTGCTTTCTTTAAATGTGATGGAGGGTACAGAATTTATCCTGTTAAACAGATAAAAGGAAACGGGCCTGATAAAAATGTAGATTATGTTAACCTTACTTTACAAGTTGATTTTACTAAAGAGGGCAGTATGCACTATTCTGGATACCGAGTGTCTAAATACCAATTCAGCCATACTTCTCCGGATGGGAACTATTACAGTAGTGTAGATATGGTTTTGATGAGATATGCAGAAATTTTTATGATGCGTGCTGAGGCTAAGTTAAGAAAAGGTGACAATGCAGGTGCACTGGCCGACATGAACACGGTAAGAACTTCAAGAACTGCTCGTGAACTGCTCGTGCTCCAATTCCTGCTGCGCTTCCGTCAATTAACCTAGATATTTTGTACAGAGAATATGGTTTTGAATTTTACTGGGAAGGTTTAAGAAGAACTAACCAAATTCGTTTTGGACATTATGAAGATACTTGGTCAGCAAAAACAGATACAGATGTAGATCATAGGTTGTTTCCTATTCCTCAAAGGGCAATAGATGGTGCATCTAATACTCCTGGATATTTAGTACAAAATCAAGGATATTAATTCAGGTAGATTATATGAATAATTTGGAGGCTGATAGTTTTCTTTCGATAAGATACTAATCAGCCTTCATTTTTTAATAAATAGAAAAAAATGAAAACGTTATTGTTACAAAAAAAAATAGTGCAACTATTTATTTGCATACTCTCTTTAAATTTTGCTGTTGCTCAAACTAAAGATAATTCGGTTAAAAAATACTCAAATGCGCTAAATTTTATCGTTATGGGAGATTGGGGGCGCTTTGGCGAAGACCACCAAATTCCTGTAGCTAAGCAAATGGGGATTACTGCTACTGCCATTAATCGTGATTTCATCATTTCTACAGGTGATAATTTTTATCCTGTAGGCGTGGCAAGTGAATACGACCCGCAATGGAAATCTTCTTTTGAAGATATTTACACTGATTTTTCACTTCACTGGAACTGGTATCCGGTATTAGGAAACCATGATTATGCTGGTAATCCGGATGCGCAGGTTGCGTATTCAAAAATAAGCCGCCGATGGAACATGCCTGCCCGATATTACAGCGAAACATTCAACATCAATGGAGATCCAAGCCAGCAGGTTTTAATTGCCTTTATAGATACCAATCCCTTAATTCCTGAATTCTATAAAAGTAAACAGTATGCTAAAAATGTAATTTCACAGGATTCTACGGCACAAAAAAAATGGCTTATTAAAACCCTTACAGAAGCACCTAAAAGTGTGAAATGGAAATTAGTTGTTGGGCACCATCCTTTGTTTACGGCAACTTTAAAAAGAAGAGAAAGTTATGACACTAAGTCAGTACGAAAATCATTGAAATCATTATTTGATAAATATGAAGTAGATGCTTATATCGCTGGACATGATCATGATTTACAGCATTTGTTACCGGAGGGTAAAACACATTATTTTGTCTCTGGATCAGCTTCTGAAGCCACTGCAATAGATCGTTTACCTTTTAGCAAACTGGCATCTTCAGAATATGGTTTTATGGTCTTCTCAGCTTTAGCCAATACATTGTATGTGCAGGCTGTTAATGAAAAAGGAGAAGTCATTTACAACACCGAAATTAAAAAATAAATAACCTATTAATTACAATTTATATTCTATGCTAAGTTGCCTATGGCTTTGCAAATGAATAAATTTCTATTGTCAATGAAAAAAATAATAAGCTTTTTTTGCCTCCAGTTTTTCCTGTTTGGGCAAGCACAGGAATATACTTCTTCTAATATTCATTCGCATAATGATTACGCCAGTTCACTTCCTTTTTATGGAGCCTATTCTAATGAAGCAGGCGTTATCGAAGCCGATGTTTTTTTGGTAAATAATGAACTATTTGTGGCGCATACCACAACAGAAATTGCTCAACACAACACGCTTAAAAGTTTGTATTTAGAACCACTATCTTTAAAATTTAAAAATTTAGAAGGCAAAGTATATTCAAGGAATAAGCCTTTAATTTTGATGATTGATGTCAAGTCGGATGCAGTATTAACTTTAAAAGCAATTGTTCAGCAGTTAAAAATGTTTCCAGAAATTAGTTCCAATAAAAATATAAAAGTGGTGATTTCGGGAAACCGACCTAAGCCATCACAATGGGCAGCATATCCTGAGTTTATTTATTTTGACGGAAGACTTTCTGAGAATTATTCGCCAGAAGAATTGTCCCGTGTTGAAATGATAAGTGCCGATTTAAAAGAACTTACCATCTGGAATGGTAAAGGTGTTTTGACACAAGCTGATTTACAAAAGATGCAATCGGCAATTAAAAAGGTACACGATCAGCATAAAAAAATCAGATTCTGGGCTACGCAGGACAATGTAAATACCTGGATGACTTTGATGAATTTAAAAGTTGATTTTATTGGAACTGATACTGTTGCTGCTTTAACAGAATTTATCAAAAACATAAAAACAACATTCTATCAAAATACGGAGTTTCATACCGCATATATGCCTAAAAACTCGACCGTTTTTACAAAAAAGAAACCCAAAAATGTTATTCTTCTTATTGGAGACGGAATGGGATTAGCTCAAATTTATGCAGGTTACACTGCCAATAAAGGGCAATTAAACCTCTTCAATATTCCCACACAAGGACTTTCGATAACCCAATCTTCTGATAGTTATATTACGGATTCAGCTGCTGGAGGATCAGCTATGGCAACGGGTCATAAAACCAATAATCGATTTATCAGCGTGGATGAAAACGGAAAGTCTTTAGAATCTATTACACAGCAATTAGCAAAGAAAAATTTTAAAACAGCTATTATTTCCGCTGGAAATAGTACTGATGCCACTCCAGCTGCTTTCTATGCACATCAGCCTGAAAGAAGTTTTAGTGAGCCAATAGCCTATGATTTTTTAAGCAATCCGTCTGATATTTTAATTGGAGGAGGTCTAAAAGAATTTAAGGCTAGAAAAGATGGAAAAGATTTGTCTCTATTGTTGGTTGAAAAAGGATATTCTTTTTCGGAAAAGTTCAGTAGTTTGGATACTATTAAAAATGCTAAAATGGTAGTTTTAGATGATGCGGCAGTTGTTTCTATGAAAGAGGGAAGAGGCGATTTTTTAGCCAAATCTTTAACGAAAACTGTAAATACTTTTTCTAAAACAAAAAATCCATTTTTTATTATGGCTGAAGGAGCTCAGATTGATCACGGTGGGCATAAGAAGGATTTAGAATATGTGGTTCGGGAAATGCTTGATTTTGATAAATTGGTTGGTCAGGCAATGGAATTTGTAGATAAAAACCAAGAGACTTTGTTAGTTGTAACTGCTGATCATGAAACAGGAGGATTGTCATTAATTGACGGCAGTATAACAAAAGGATACGTACAAGGGAGTTTTAGCACTAACGATCATACGGCAATACCTGTTCCTGTTTTTGCTTATGGTGTTGGAGCTCAAAGTTTTTCAGGTGTGTATCAAAATACAGAAATTTATACTAAAATAATGGAAGTTCTTTTTTCTAAGAACTGATTTCTACAATACAGTATTTTATTTTGAAAAAAGGTAAATTAAATATGAGGTATGGTTTTATTGCCATTGTAGAAATGTATTCCGCTGAGAGAAGAATCTATTCTGTCTAGGCAAAGAGATACAGGATTTAAAAAAAATAAAAAACAATTTTTAGCAGCAGTAAACTTATTTTCAAAGTAATTTAATCCAATTGTTTGCACCAAACCTAGAATTTAAGTTTACGCTTATATTTTAGGTTTTTTGTTTTATTTTGAACAGTTTACCCAAAAAAAGAAAACCTTGTAGTTTATTAATAAAAAAACAACAACAACCGATTGCGTAATTTTTATATATTTGTGAAATAAAATTATTGTTGCTTTATTTTTTTGGATTAAAATTAATACATAGTTTCCAAATGAATTTTCTGATTCATCTAATGCCTTAAATGAAATAGAACGTCCGATTTCTGTTCTAAAATCATTATTGGGAATTGGAACGATGCCCCGCACAACTATGGCAGGTAAATTTTTATTTTCCATCGTATCACCTCTTATTTTTATTATACGCGACTCTTGTTTCGTATGCCAATATTATACTGTATGTTAACTAAATTTGCAATCATAACACATGAGTGCCAATTCTTTTGGTTAAATAAAGGACACATTGTGTCCTTATTTACATAATTATACTGCTTTTACGCTTTGAGTTAACAGTTCAATTGCTTTATTGAATGTCACTTCGTTTTCAATTGCAGTTTGGTCAAGTTGAGCTTTTACTTGATCAACTGTAATCTTATACATTGAAGCGATTTCTTCATATTTAGCATTGATTTCTGCTTCGCTTGCAGTTAGGTTTTCTTGTTTAGCAACTTGTTCAATGACTAAGCTTGTTAATACTCTGTCTTTTGCTTGTTTAGCCATTTCAGTGTTGAATTGTTCCATGGTTAAGCCATTTAATTGAACAAACATTTCAAAATCAATCTTGTATTGCTTAGCTTGATTTTCAACATTTTGTCTTAATTGTTTAATTTCTTGGTCTAACATTTCTTGTGGGATATCCACGGTTGCATTGTCACAAGCAAATTTCACAGCTGTACCAACGATACGGTCAGTTTCAGATGTTTCTTTTCTAGTTTCAATTTCTTTTTTGATGTCTGCTTTTAGTTCTTCAACTGTTGATAC
>NCET01000193.1 GCA_002280815.1 Flavobacteriales bacterium 32-34-25
ATTATTAAAAGCTTTGATGATTCCTCCGTCTTCATCTGAAAAAGTTCCAACATTTACCGGATCATTGGCTTGCTTAGAGCTACTCCAAACATCTGTTCCCTGCATAGAAATCATCATAGGACGTTTAGAATTACGGAAATAATTATTTTCTACAAACAAAGAAGAGCCACTAGTAGAACCAGCACCATACTTTGAAACCCCGTCATAATAATTATTATAAATGTGAGCCGAATAAAAACGCACTCGAGGGTGACGTGAATCAGAATGATCAAACCAGTTATGATGATAAGTTACATACAAACCTACAGTTGTATCCTCACTCAAGCCTAAAAGACTACATTTCCCACTATCCCAAAAGTGATTGTATGAGAACGTGCAATAAGTCGAACCTTTGTTATCCAATGCACCATCACCTTTTATCTGATCGGCATCACTACCTGCATTACCATAAAACATCTCGTTATTATGTACCCAGATATGATCATTATCCTGTTGCATTCCAAAATCATCACCTGCCGTACTGTTAACATTCATAGTGGCCAGATTTCGAATTTCAATGTTAGAGGCATATTTCAATCTTACCCCCCAACCATTACAAACCGCATCATTTCCTACACCTTCAAATGTAATAGAACCAGATGCATTATTCTTATTCTCAATAACAATATCTCCTCCGTCCATAACATTCATATCGGTAATATTACCGATTAAACGAACAATCAAAGGACGATTATCTAAGCCTCTTTTAAATCCGAATAAAATATTTTGCAAACCCACACAAGGATTTGTTGTTGCTCCTGTAACAGTCAGAGAAACCGTATTTTTTGTAGCCTCGCTAACATATATAATTACCGCATTAGATTTTGGTGTCCCGTCAATATTATATCCACCCGGTATGCGTCCTCCCTGAAAGGCAAAACCATTACGGTCATGCGCTAAAACGGTAAGACTTTGTGTAGTTGCAGCATCTCCCTCCACTCCCGCAATCACAGCTTTCACCGAAACAGTATAACTCCCTGCAGCCAGTCCTAAAACATCGGCTCGAAAATAAGTACCATAACTACGAATTAACTGAGTATCTATTTTTTGATTAGTAATACCATTACCACTATAATACACATTATAACTCTGTGCCCCAGAGACAGGCTGCCATTTTACATAAGCAGATTCTAACCATCCCGCAGATTCAGTAATAGTCACTGTTTGTGAATACATCTGCAAAGAAGCAAACAGAATGGTCAAGTAAAGTAAAAATTTTTTCATGATTTTGGTTAGTTTTAAATAATTTAATTTCTACACGTCGATTGAAACACATTATTAAATCGGGAAATACTGGTACTATTTTTCGATTATTTTACAAATGCCTTTCTTAAAAAACACAGTCTTACTCCATATACTAATTGGTTTTATAGTTAATAAATCAGTTTGCTTTATAATCACATAAAAAGGTTTTTAAAGAGCTAGACATAAATTTTATATCTTTTTACTTCAAAAAAAGAAATAGTACTAACCAATATTTTTAAATGAATCACTAGTACTTTCTATGTGTTAAATATTTGTTATCAAAAAAACTTTTTAGGGTGACAGCATTCTTAAAAAATTTTACTTATTTTTACAAATAACAAAAAAAAATCAACTTTTTATTTTACATTTGACTTGTTGTAATCCATTACAATATAAATAAACACTATTTCCAAATGTCATTTCGCAAAGATTTAAAAATATTTGAAGACTTGTACAAAGAGCATTTTGCCTATCTTTCTTTAGTTTCTTTTAACATAACTAAGGACAAAGATGTGGCAAAAGATGTTGTGCAGGATTTTTTTATTTATCTCTGGGAAAAAGAAGAAGCTATAAATTTCACCATTTCATTTAAAGCCTATGCTGCAAGAGCAGTTAAAAATTTAAGCTTACAACATTTAGAAAAAAACAAAACAATTAGCTTAGAGGACAACAAAAAAATTATTCTTCCAAAATTTGAAGAACAAGTTGTTTTTGAAAAAGCAGAAGAAACTACAAAACCAAAAATTTTTACTTTAGTAGATAAGATTCCGCAAGCCAGAAGAGAAATCTTCATGTCGCATATTGTAGAAGGACATAGCTATGCTGAAATTGCCGAAATGTACAACATCTCCATCAATACGGTAAAAACACAAATGAAGAGAGCGTATGCTTTTTTGAGAGAATTTGAAAACACCAGTACGTTAGGTACTATACTTTATTTTCTATTTAGAAATTAATTAAAAACACAAATGAAGAGAGCGTATGCTTTTTTGAGAGAATTTGAAAACACCAGTACGTTAGGTACTATACTTTATTTTCTATTTAGAAATTAATCTCGCCTATAATTCTTATCCAACAATTTTATTACATCGAACTGTCCTCCCGAGTGGAGTCGAGAGACAAAACCCATTAAGAATGTTCTATTCTTCGCTACCATTGACGTTTTTATTAAAAGAGAAAAATTAGATTTATTAATTTTCTTTTTTGCTTGATCAAAAAAGAAACAAAAAAATCAAGTCTTGCGCTTTCTCGTCGGTCAAATTAGTTTTTGAATGCTAAAAGAAAAGAACTCGCTATCGCTCAAACAGCTTTTCTTTTTAAGCATTCTTCAAACATTTGACACTCGACTGCGAAAGCTAAGGACAACCTAAACAAAAAACAAAATTTAATTACAAACTATCAACGTCATTTTATATTGTTTTTTTTGAATAAAATTAGACTTCGATAACTATTTCACAGCGCTCGGCACACCTATTTTATCACCAATAACAATTTCGTTGACACTAATATTTTGCGTGTTCGTTAAAGTCATTCCGTTTTTAGCCGATTTTACTGTGATTCTATCTAAAACCACATTTTCGACTTTCTTTTCTGGAAAACCTTCAATAACAATAGCTGCATTGGAAGCCGACTCACAACTTACATTAGAAATAGAAATATCTGAAATTTTAGAAGGATATAAACCACCGCCTTCTCCGTGGTAATTAGCAGTCATGTAGATGCAATCTTCCACCTGCCTCAGAGCAATATTTGAAAAATACAACTCCTTAACATAACCTCCTCGATCTGAATTGGTTTTGATATAAATTCCTCTTTTCAAATAACCACTTGCTTTACAATTATCAACAAACACATTGCGAACACCAGCCGACATTTCGCTACCAATAACTACAGCATGTAACCCTTTAAATTCGCAATTTCGAATAACAATATTTTCCGAAGGACTATTGGAATTAGCACGTCCTTCATCATCGCGTCCGGCTTTAATAGCCACATTATCATCGCCGTTATTAAACTGAATATTCTCGATTAAAATATCGCTCGAATATTCTGGATCCACTCCGTCATTATTGTTATTGTGAGCATCATATTTTAATCCGCGAAGGGTAATACTTTTTGATTTTAATAAATGAACACACCAAAATGGAGAATCTTCAATTGTAACCCCTTCCATCAAAATGTTTTTCGAATTTAAAAACTGAATTAATTGTGGGCGTAAAAAATGACCTTTACCAAAAACTCTGTCTTTTAACGGAACATTATTATGGTTCATTTCCCTGCTTAAAAGTTTGTCTTTTTCTTCAAGCGGCTTCCATTTTATCCAAGTATTTTTAGCCTCACCATCAATGGTACCTGTTCCAGTTATAGCCACATTTTCGACATTATTTGCATAAATCAACGGGCTATAATTGTACAACATCGTTCCTTCCCAACTAGTTAAAACCAATGGATAATCATCTGGATTAGAGCCAAAACGTATTTTTGCTCCTGCTTCCAAATGTAAATTCACATTACTCACAAAATGAATTGGTCCGTTAATCGTATAAACGCCTTTAGGAACCACAATAGTCCCTCCTTTCTTTTTGTCACAGGCTTTCATAGCCTTATCAAAAGCCGATTTACAATTGGTAACCGAATCTCCTTTGGCTCCAAATTGAGTCACCGAAACTTTATACTTTGAAAAAACAGGCAACTGAATGCGATTAACAATTCTTTCTATTTCAACCGTTTTATCCACAATTTTAGTTTGGGAACATAAAACATTGAAACACAACAAAAGGACGAAATAAAAAGAATTGTTTTTCATAATCATTATTATTTAATGTGTTTTTTTAAGTCTAAATCCGTTTTTTTTAATTCGGCTATTGCCAATTTAGCAATTTCAGTTGCGCCTAATAATGACAAATGCGTATCATCATGTTTTTCGGTTTTATAAAAAGCACTTTCTCCTGCATTAAAATGCAAATGCAATTTTTTAGAACCTTCCACACCATAAGACTCTTCTAACAATTCCGTTAAATATTGCAAATCAATAAACGGCACTTTATAATCCGTAGCCACTAATCGGGTTTCCATAGGGTACAATCCGTGTGTATCAACCAAAGTACCTTCTGCATTAAAATTTCTTCTAACAATAGATGAAAACAAAACTGGAGTTGCGCCTTTAGCACGAGCTTCGGTTACAAATTTGATTAGATTTTGGCGATAAGCCGTACGCGGATTCGTATACACACTTGGTTTATTTTCTTTTTGGTCATTATGTCCAAATTGGATAAAAACATAATCGCCTTTTTTTAAAGTTTCCAAAATAGCATCCCAGCGTTTTTCATTGATAAAACTACGGGTACTGCGACCGTTTTGCGCTCTGTTATCCACCACTACACTATTATCAAAAAACTGCTGTAAAACCTGAGCCCATCCGTGTTCTGGATTTTCATTCGGTTTTGATTTATTAGCCATTGTAGAATCGCCAATCGTGTAAACTGTTGTTTTTTGTGCAAAACAACTTGTAGCAATTAATAAAAAAAGGAATAATTTAATTTTCATAATGATTTATTTAACCCTTTGGGTGTAATTATTTTTATAGTTATTTTTTTTACAAACTGTCACATTGAGCTTGTCGAAATGTATCTTTCACGAGGTCTTCGACAGGCTCAGACTGACATTTGAGATACAATTAACTTTAGATTTTGATAAATTGTAATCCACTCGTTTTACTTAAAATTGGAATACCAATTTAGGTTTACTTTCGAATTTGAATCTCCTAAAATATTTTCTAAAGCATATTCTTTAGCTTCTGATTTTTTCAATTGATGTGACCATACCACTCTGTTTTGGGGCTGAAATCCTGGTCCTGAGCAATTGTATTCGGCATAAAAAGACGCTTTTTCAGCATCTGTTTTAGACCAATTGTTCCAGCCTTCTTTTCGAATGTGACTTCCCATTTCGCAATTTAGAAAAACTGTTTTTGCGTGAATGCGCCAAGGTCGTCCCAGATAAACCTGAGTTACTTTTTCATTTGCAGTCAATTTACAATTCATAAAAACAAAACCATATTTTGCTTCTTCAGTTGTTGAAGCTGCCGTTAAATAAGAATCACTTTTAGCATGAATCGTACAATTATCAAATACAGCAGTTGCGCTACCAAAAACAAAATCGACCGTTCCTTCAATAAAACAATCTTTAAAATACTGCTTAAAACCTTCACCCGAAGTATACACAGTATCCTGGTTTCCAGAGATGATGCAATTAGAAACCACCACTCTATTGGCAGCTACAGACAAAGCAACAGCTTGCCCCACAGGACCAGCTGTATTTTGTATAGTCAAATTTGAAGCTACAAAATCATTGGCTTCTACCGAAACTGTTGGCGTAAAAAAAGTACTATTACGTCCTAAATTGATTTTTCCAAAATAATCATCATAACTAATAATGGTTCTTTCTTTGCTTTCGCCAATCAATGAAATTTTAGTATTCCATTCTGGAACACGTACTTTTTCATGATAAATTCCATTTTTCACGGTAATAAAAACACGCTTGTATGGAAATGAAGGCGAATTGTATATGGCATCTTGAATACTCGTATAGTCTCCGCTGCCGTCAAGAGCCACTATAATGTTATAGTCATCCTTGGGCGCTTTCGTTACTTTTATTTGGATGGAATTTGATTCAGTTGAAAGTTTTTTTTTCCACTTATCGTATTTCTTCAATACTTCTTTTGGCTCATTGGTATACCAAGCATAACCGTTTCTTCTTTCGTCACCTATTTCAGCCAAAGAATATTTCTTTATCCCGTCACGGTCACAGAAAAAAGGCTTGTTATCATCCAGCTCCATAAAGCGAGCCCAAAGCGGGAGTGCATTAGCATCAGGAATCATTTTTTTATCAATAATTTTCCCTTTAGCATCTAGCACTCGTTCTTCTTTTAATCCTGTAATCTTTACTTTTTCGAACCAATTAAACGCAGCATCAACCGAAGTAATTACTTCTTTCGAAGGATTCTCAATTGACATTAACAATAAAACAATTTTAGCCGATTCCTTACCGCTTAGCGAAGGCAATTCATAAGCACGTGCTTTGGCTGGTAATAAAGTATTTTCATCGTGTTGTGCACACCAGGCTGTCAATACTCCGTTTTGCTTGTATTGGCTTTTAAGAATACAATCAATTCCCTTATCGAAAGCAATTTTAGTTTTAGCAACAATTTCTTCAGATGGCTGAATCGAATAATATGCTGTTTTATCCTTAATTTCTTTTAGAATTTCTAGAATTCGTACCATCGAATCATCGTTGTAGGTAATGTTCGTATAATATCCTTTTTTCAAAGGATAAAATTGTGGCCATCCACCATTATCATATTGCGCTTTCAACAAATAATCCAATCCTAACAAAAAAGCTTTTTTATAGCTTTCGTCGGGTTGTTGTTTATAAATTTTAGAAAGAAAAAGCATTTCCTGACAAGTCGCACTATTATCGGTAGTACAACCTTCAGTTGAATTTTTAAGAACTAGTAATTCTTTTTTCTGAGTTTCAGAAAGTGGTTTTTGGATTTGAATGTTTTTTGGCCATCCGCCAATATTGCGTTGGTACAACAACACATTTTCGGCAACAGCTTTTGCTTCTGCAGATGCAAACCATTGGTCATTATCCATTTCGGTAATGCTCTTCCATGATTTATCCAGCACTTGTGCATCAACACTAATTCCAGTTGCACATGACAAAAAAAGTGCTAGTATAACTTTACAAAATGTATTCATTATTTCTTATTTATTAAATCGAAACCAGTCAATATTTACACTTCCTGCATCGTTGATTTTACCTTCTCTAAGTGCAGTAATTCCAAGTTTAGCTCCAATCCATTTTCCTTCACGAGATTTGAAATCTTCGCCTAATGACTGGAACTTTTCACCATCTAAACTATAAAAGAAACTGCATATTCCACCATCTTTTACTTTTACTTGAAGGTAAAAAGAATTGCTTGCTAGTTTTACTGCTTTGCTTTCCGTTTCAACACCTTTTTTATCGGCATTTTTACAATTTACCTGAGAGATAAACAATTCCCCTTTTTCTTGTTTTACTTTTAGCGTGCTGTAATCCAAACCGAGAACAACTAAGCCAACACTTTCTCCGTCAAAACGGGCATTGAAAGTCATTTTGGCTGTAGCCGTAAACTCATTAGCTGGAAATTTTTGTGCTAAAATATTTGGCACATCAAATAAATTAACTGCTTTTTCAGGCATTGGACGACAGAACATCGTGTAATATCCCATTGATGTTGGCATTCCCCAATACACCTGATAATTAGCATGCCATTGCCATTGCAATCCTAATTTAGGCGAATTAAACTCATCTGAATCTGGAGGTGTCATTAT
>NCET01000554.1 GCA_002280815.1 Flavobacteriales bacterium 32-34-25
CGCTACCTTTGCTAATCCTTCGCCATCGGCCTGACTTACATTTTGAGAAAAAATGTGTAATTGTTTTTTCTCCTGCCAAAGCTCTTTATCAAAATTAGGTTCCCATTGTCCTACCGTAAGACGGCTAATATCCTTTAATTGCCATTGTTTTTTTTCCAAATTAGTATAGCCCAATGTAATTTTGCTATCTCTTTCTTCATCTCTAAAAAGCAAATACAACATGGATTTGTTTACCAAAATTTCAGGGCGTGAAATTGGAATTCTTTTAGTTCCGCCACCTCCTAAATTGAATGTTTTTTGATGAAAATTAGTATTGAGTAAGTTCCATTTTCCATCTAACAAATAAACTACTTTGTATTGTGGAACACCATCGTTATTCCAATATGTTGTAATGTATGGATTTCCTGCATCATCCACCGTCATCGCAGTTTGATTGATTAAACTGCTGTTTTGAGGCACATCCCAGGCGTGTTCGGCAGTGGCTTTAGTGATTGGTAAATTGTATTTCTCTCCTGTTGATTTCGTCCAGGTTTTCCCGCCATCAGCAGAAAAAGCATAACAAATATCATGATTGGTCGAAACATCCCAGCTTTCTCTCCAAACCCAGGAAATATAAATTCCTTTTTTGCCTACGCAAATTTGCCAATAGGCGCTACGCTGATTTTCGCCATCAATTAAATTATTTTGTAATGAAGTCCATTTCTCAGTTTTCACATCATAGGATTTCATAATCATATTCCCTCTTCCTGAAGCTCCCGATCGGTAACAAAACAGCAATTCTCCATTTGGTAAATTATGGAATTCAGGATAGGTAACTTTAGCCTCGTCTTTGCCCGTCATGGATTGTTCTTCTCCTAATTCTAAACTAAAAGGAGTTTTGCTTTTCGCATATCGCAAACGCGTATCATGATGATCCCAACTTACATGAAGATAGCCTTCAATGTCTATTGCTAATATCGTTGTGCGCGTCTTTCACATTACCACTATAAGGAGTGACAACTACATCCCATTTTTTAGCATTTAATTTTCGTTTGGCCAAAACCATTTTCCCTTCGGGATTATAGTAAGCAGTATATTGAATTCCTTTAAAACTGGTAAGAGCACTGTTTCTAAAAATAACGGTATTAACTGAATTGTTACTCCAACCTAAACCAATATCAGTCGTATTTGTTTTTAACTGAGCATTTACTGTAGCAGAAAAAAAAGTCATTATTAAAAACAAATTTTTAACTATCGAAATCTGCTTACTTAATTGATTCCCTAAACTTACATTCATCACTTTTCTTTTTATAAAACCCAAATTAATATTGCTGACAAAAAATGCTTTTCAAAAATTAGAATTAAATAGCAAATCTATTTTTTTTTAATGTTTTTTTTATGGAGTAAATAACAAATGTATGTACTACATTTACAAAAACAAACCAGTACCAACCAGTTTTTAGGTTTATCTACCAGATATAAAGTAACTGTAAAAAATATAAAAAGTAAAAAGCACCAACTTATCAGCAAGAACACCAATAGCTATTCCGTACAAACTCACACATAAAACCATACCACTATATACCAGTTATTTTACATATATTTATCGCCTTATATTTTGTAGCATGAAAATAATATCCATAAACAAGAGGCAAAATCTCCCAAAATACAAACAGATTATTTTATCTATAGAAATATCTATTGCTGAAAAAAGGTTAAAAAGAGGAGATAAACTACCTTCGGTTAATAAAGTTTCTCTGGAATTCGGAATTTCGAGAGATACGGTTTTATTAGCCTATGATGAGCTTAAGAAAAGAGGAATTATTTATGCCCTTTTAGGCAAAGGCTATTATGTAAAAAGTGAAGATTTTAGCTTTGAGCAACGCATTTTTTTATTGTTTGACGAATTGAATGCTTTCAAAGAAGATCTTTATAATTCGTTTATGGAAACCATCAATCGAAATGCTCAAATAGACATCTTCTTTCATTATTTTAATCCTGAAGTGTTTAAAAAACTCATTCATGACAATAATGGTAATTATTCGAAATACATCAT
>NCET01000194.1 GCA_002280815.1 Flavobacteriales bacterium 32-34-25
ATTTAGAAGACAAGAAAAGTGCTTGTGCCGATTTTGCAAAAGCAGCACAACTTGGAAGTCAAAGTGCTGCTAAAAATTTAAAAATGTTTTGCAAATAAGAAATTTAAAAAAAACGTACTGACCTATAAAAAGAAAAACTACAACCCTAAAAAAGTTGTAGTTTTTCTGTTTAATATCATTAAGACTCTAAATTCTGAAATCTAAAATCTAAAATCTCCCGTCTAAAGACGCTTCGCTTCCTCCCAAAAAACATCCATTTCAGCCAAGGACATATCCATTAAAGATTTGCCTAATTCTCCAGCTTTGCTTTCTAAATATTGAAATCTTTTAATGAACTTTTTATTGGTTCGTTCTAATGCGTCTTCTGGATTGATATTTAAGAAACGGGCATAATTGATCATCGAAAACAACACATCGCCAAATTCGGCTTCAATCTTATCTTGATTTGCTGCTGCTACCTCAACTTGTAGTTCTTGTAATTCCTCCTGTACCTTATCCCAAACCTGATGTGATTCTTCCCAATCAAAGCCCACGCCTTTTACCTTATCCTGAATTCTACTGGCTTTTACTAATGCTGGCAAACTTCGGGGAACGCCTTCCAAAACTGATTTTTTACCTTCTTTAAGTTTTAATTTCTCCCAAATATGCGGATGACGGTGAATGAGTTTTTCGCAAATTTCGTTGCACACATCAGCAATATCAAAACCTGTAGTGAGCGGAGTCGAACTATCCTTGGTTTCGCTACCTATTTTGGCATAAAAAACAATGTGCAACAACAAATCGCCCAACTCTTTTTTGACTTCATTCAAATCATTATCTAAAATGGCATCTCCTAATTCGTAGGTTTCTTCAATAGTAAGATGTCTCAGTGTTTGTAAAGTTTGCTTTTTATCCCAAGGACATTTTTCACGCAAATCGTCCATGATATTTAATAATCGTTCAAAAGCCTGTAACTGGGTTTGTCTTGTATTCATTGCATTGGGTTTTGGGTAAAAATAAGAAATCCTGTGTTCTAAATAGTTTAGTACACAGGATTTTTATAAAAATTCAGAATCAATTATTCTGTTACTTATTTTATTTTTTTGCTTTTTCAGCTGGAGCGTCTGCTTCGGCAGCAACTGCTTCTACTAACTCTTCAACTGCTGTTTCAGCTTCAATCAATCCTTTAGCTTGCAAAGTATTGTACCAGTTTAGAATTTTCTTAATATCTGAAGCGTAAACTCTTTCTTCATCATAAGTAGGTAAAACTTCTTTAAAATAAGTTGCTAAGGCTGCATTGTCTTCTTTGTGCGAAAGAGCTGGACCATTACTTTCTTTTTCAGCAATATTACTCATTACTTCTTTCAATGGTTTTTCGCCATCATAAGTGTAAACTGAAATCTCAGACAATAAACTCACATTACTTTTTAAATTAACTGTGATTTTTTTTCCATCTGCTAATGATTCTGCAACAAAACCAGTACGAGTTTGTACTTTTAAAACATATAAACCTGGTTTTCCAGAAATCGCTAATATTTTTTCTAAATTCATGCTTTTTAAATTATTATTAAGAATTCAATTTTTACAATTTATTGTTTTGGTGTTCTTCAAAAACAATACCAAAACTGGGATTTCAAAAGTTTTACCTTCCTTTTTTACCAAAGAATCGCATTCTGTACTCTTGGAACGTTTTTCCTTCCATGATGTTTTTCAATTTCCCTTTGATTAATCGCTTTTTTAAAGACGAAATTTTATCGGTAAACAAAATACCTTCAATGTGATCGTATTCGTGCTGAATAACACGTGCAATCAATCCGTCGAAAACCTCTGTTTTCATTACAAAATCTTCTTCGCAATATTCAATAGTTACTTTTTCTTTGCGATACACATCTTCGCGAACATCAGGAATACTTAAACAACCTTCATTAAAAGCCCAATCATTTCCTTCTTCTTTAATGATTTTAGCATTTATAAAAGTACGTTTAAAGCCTTTTAACTGTTTTTGCTGTTCGGCGGCTAAATCTTCGTCGTCACTAAAAGGAGTTGCATCTATTACAAATAAACGCAAAGCCAGTCCTACTTGTGGCGCTGCCAGTCCTACTCCAGATGCATTATACATTGTTTCGTACATATTGGTAATTGTTTCTTTCAAGTCAGGATATTCAGCTGTTACTTCCTCTCCTACTTTTCTCAAAACGGGATCACCATATCCTACAATTGGTAAAATCATTGTTGTTGTATTAAATATTATTTCCTTTTAATAAAGGTTTAGACTCCTAATAATTTTAGGATTGCCAAAAATAGTAAAAATTTAGACAAAGCTTAAAGCGAAAAGGATAAATAGTACTTTTAAATTTAATTCTAAAAACAATTTCATTTATCCCATTGATAAATCGCACAATTCATACCTTTGCACATAATTCTAAATTTATGATTTCGAAAATTCAGAAATTTATTTCCAGTACTGATTTCAGTAATGCTCTAAAAGTAACCATTGCAGCCGTTTCTCCCGTATTATTATTTTCATACTTTGATCAATTTCAAATAGGTTTTACCATTGCTCTAGGTGCCTTTTTTACTTTCCCAAGTGACATTCCTAGCAATTTAAAACATAAAATTAACGGATTACTGGTGACTTCATTGATTATAGCTGGAGTCAATTTGATAATCAATCTTTGCTATCCCTATCCAGTTTTGTTTTATCCCGTACTAGTTTCGCTCATTTTTTGTGTATCGATGATTTTAGTGTACGGACAACGTGCCACTATGGTCTCTTTTTCGGCTTTACTCTCTCTTTCACTGGCTTTTGCACACTTGAATTCAGGTTGGGAAATGCTTGAATATTCAGGACTTTTATTTGCTGGAGGCCTATTTTACACCCTTATTTCGGTTATTTTTTTCTATATAAAACCCAATCGTTATGTCGAATTACAAATGGCTGAATGCATCCGACTTACTGCTAAATACCTAAAATTACGCGGTGATCTTTGGGAATTAAATTCGAATAGAAAAGCCATTACCAAAAAACAATTGCATTTTCAAGTAGAACTGAATGTTTTGCACGAAAGCATTCGGGAAATACTTATTACAAGCAGAACAAAATCAGGCTCTTCAGCACAAAACCGAAAAATGCTGCTGAGTTTTATTTCTTTAGTAGAAATTCTCGAACTCGCTATATCTACTTCTTTTGACCATAATAAATTACATCAAAAATTTGACAGCTATCCAAAAGCCTTAGAAAACTACCAAAAATTAGCCTATAACTTAGCCAAAAGTTTAAAATTACTATCAATTAGTATTCAAGACGCTAAGCCCTACGAATCGAAACACAATCTAATTGACGATTTACATCTATTTGAAGACACCATTAGTGACTATAAAAAAGAATTAAAAACAGATTCATCTTCGGAAGAGGTTTTAATGCTCATTACCATGTTGCATTATGCCGAAAAACAAGTTGAAAAAATCATCACCTTAGAACGTGCTTATACCGCTAATATCAATTCTAAAGATTTAAAAGGCCGAGACAAAGACATTGAAAAATTCATAAAACCACAATATTATCCTATAAGCACCTTTGTTCAAAATCTTGGATTTTCTTCCACTGTTTTTAGGCATTCCCTTAGAATAACCATCACTATTTTACTGGGTTACATGATTGGAAAAGTGCTTCCACTAGAAAATGTGTATTGGATTATTCTTACCATAGTAGTAATTATGAAACAGGGTTTTGGAGTTACCAATGAACGAACTTATCATCGCATTTTTGGAACTTTAGTTGGTGGAATTATTGCTTTCGGAATCCTTTCTGTAGTTCATGATTCTTATTTAATTAGTACAATTGCTATTTTTTCAATGCTTTTAGGCTTTTCTTTTAATCCCAGTAATTATAAAATTGGAGCGACTTTCATCACCATTTATGTTATCTTAATTTACGGAATTTTAGCTCCAGACAACGGAAATGTAATTGAATACCGAATTTTAGATACCATAGTTGGTGCTACTTTGTGTTTGCTTGCTAATTATTTTTTATGGCCGTCATGGGAATTTTTAAACCTTCCTGAATACATAAAAAATGCCATTGAAGCGAATCGTAATTATTTGAAACAAATTTCATTTTTGTACAATAAAAAAGAAGAAGTCTCTACTGAATATCGATTAGCCAGAAAACAAGCTTTTATCGAAATTGGGAATTTAATGGCTTCTTTTCAGCGAATGTTGCAAGAACCAAAATCCAAACAAAACAAGCTGCCTCAAGTGTACAAACTCACCGTGTTAAATCATTCGTTGTTGTCTTCCATTGCTTCTTTAGGTACTTATATTCAGTCGCATAAAACAACTGAGGCGTCCAAAGCTTTTAATGTTGTAGTAGATAAGGTAATCGAAAATTTAGAGTACGCCATAACTATTTTGAGCAATCCAAATCCAGATTCCAATTTAATTGCCTCAAATGAAGATCTAAATCAAAGACTTACCGAATTGAAAAACATTCGAGCAAAAGAATTAAAACAAATAAAATTAATTGATGAAGAAGCCTATCAAATTAAAATGCAAGAGGCACAATTAGTAATTGAACAATTAATTTGGTTGACTAATTTATCCGAAAATATTATAAAAACAACTCAATTATTGATTGCTGTAAAAAAAGAATCCCACTAGACTTGACTAATGGGATTCTACATTTTACAATTAAAGAATAAATTATTACAAATTAATATTTAAACCTAATTTAAAGTTTCTTCCTCGGGTACTAAAACCTCTGGCTTCAACAAAATCTTTATTCAAAATATTTTCTGCCGACGCAAAAACATTCAGTCTGTTTTTAATAACAACATAACGAACATTTGCATTTACCAATTGGTAATCTTTCAAAATTTCTGAATTAATAATTGTTTCATAATCAGGTGCTGGACCATAAGTACTGTATTCAGTATATCTATCCGAAACAAATTGATAAGTTGCACTAAAAGCTAAACGTTCAGTTGCCTGAATATCCAATCCTGTATTTACTTTATGCTTAGGATTTAAAATTCTAGACTGTCTTTCCATCTCGGTAAAAGTATAGTTGGCATTCCATTTTATCCTACTGTTTAATTGATAAGAAAACATAGTTTCAATTCCTCTTGCTTTATTGACTCCTGAAACACTGAAATATTTGTATGTAACTAAGTCAAAACCTATCGCATCTACTTCATCTCTCAAAAATGCAATTGAAGTAAGCGTTAATTTTTTATTGAATAATTCAGCTTCAAAACCAGCTTCTAGCGTTTTATCTTTCTCTGGAGACAAATTTACATCTCCGTAAGATGAATACAATTGATACAAACTAGGAGCAATAAAAGCTGTGCTATAAGATGCTAATAATTTTATTGGGGTATTAGGTATTGAATACGAAGGATTCAAATTAAAAACCCAATTATTCCCAAACTTACTATGAATAGTATAACGCACTCCTGCATTAAAATTAAACCCAAAATCAGAATTGTAAACTGCCGTTGCATAAGGATCAATCATATTGAATTTAGCCAATTCTTTAGGCAAATCAACATAATCACTTTTATTTGACATTTCATGAAATTGAAATTGAGCACCTGTTACAACAAACAGTTCTGGTAGAATACTATATTTATTAAATAAATCAGCATTAATACTTCTGGATTTGTAATACGAAAAACTTCCGTAATTAAACAATGCTCTATCCATCACATTCGCACTGGAGTTAAGTACAATTTCTCCATTTGTATATTTATATTTTGGAGAAAAACCAACTCTAAATTGCTCGGAAGTTGCAAAATTATCTGGATTATCTGCAAACGAACCCGAATCAAATTCATTTTTTATTTTGTCATAATTAGCAAAGAAATCCAATGCTAATTTTTTATTTGGTGTAAAACCAAACTTCACAACTCAGTACTATTCAAAGAAGCAAAATAATTAAACTTATCTGATTTTCCATTAAATGAAAATCCTTGATTGAAATCCTGAGCTGAATAATCCTTGTCTTTGGCAGCTGTTTGAGTCCCAACATTCATATATACATTTCCTGCAATAGATTTTTTTGCTGCTTTTTTCAAAGTAATATTAATTACTCCCGTAGCTGCTCCTGAACCGTAAAGTGTACTCGCAGCACCTTTCATTACTTCAATACTTTGCACTTGGTCAGCCGCAAGTAAACGCAAATCATAAGACAAACTAATTCCTGAGGCATCAGTAACAGGAACACCATCAATTAAAATTAAAACCTGATGTCCTCGTCCACCTCTAATAAAAACACCTAAATCTTTTCCGTTTCTACTTTGATTACCATTAATTTCAACACCTGCCACAGTGCTCAAAACCTCAGCTATAGATTGTCCTGGTCTTTTTTTCAAATCATCGGCAGTAATTTTCACGATTACTTTCCCTGATTTTTCCTTTGGCAATGCAAATTTAGAATCCGAAATAACTACTTCCTCCAGTTCATTGGCTACTGGAAGCACAACTCCTTTTTTTTGCGCAAAAGCACAAGCACTTATTAATACGAATAACGCACTAATACGAACGATTTTTTTGTTCATTTTAAAACATTTAGTAACAGTTTTTTCTGTTACATGAATAATAAATGGGAGAAAAGCATAGAATGACCCATACCCAAACCTTTTTTCCCGAAAGTTTGATACTCGATGTAGTAGGCAGGTCTCCTGGCTTGCGTCTTGTTGTTCACCTTCTCATTCGCCGCAGCGAACAATGGTTTTGTAGATAACAACAAGCTTGATAGCTTACAGTTGCGGGTACAGCTCAGGTATTTAACCTGATTCCCTTTTAATGTTCTTTTTCAATAGAAAAACAACAACCTCAATACGGCGGCAAAGATAAAACTTAATTCAGCTAAAAATCAAATTTATATAGATATTTGATTCAACGAATATAAACAACTACAAACCAGCAAAATAAACATCATTATTTCAAGCTATAGTTCTATTTTTATTACCGCTCCAAAATCTACTTTATTAGTAAAAGCATCTTTCAACGGCAAATTTGAAACAGCACACAAAACACTTCTGATTACTCCTGCATGGGTAACAATCACTATTTTTTTCGAAATATTTTCTGTAACAAGTGTCGATAAAAAATCGGTTACTCGATCATGTAAAGCAACGAAAGATTCGCCGTTAGGAACGGTTACATTCACAAAATCTGTCATCCAGGGTGTAAAATCGGCTTCGGGAATGGCGTCCCAATTTTTCATTTCCCAATCACCAAAATTCATTTCCATTAGCCTCGAATCGGTACTAATTAATGGCGCTAAATAATTGGCTAAAAGCGTACAACGAGATAAAGGACTCGAAAAAACAACCGTATCTGATGGTATTTGGCTTTTTATCGATTCAAATTGTTCTAAAAAAGGGGCTTTCAAACCCACATCAGATTGTCCATAACAAATGCCTTTTTCGCAAGTTGTTTCGGTATGTCGAACTAAATAAACTTCCATAATACAATACTTGACAGATAAAAAACTACTTCACACACTTGTTGTGTTGCTCCAAGACAATCTCCAGTGTAACCGCCAATCCATTTTTGGAAATAACGAGCCAGAAAAAATCGGAATAAGAAAACAGGGATTACAACAAACAGCATTTGCCAATAAAAGAAAGAAAGGATCAAAAGCGGTAACAATCCAAAAAAGAAGGAACCAACTACTTCTCTCCAAGTAAAATTTTGTGCAATCGGTTTGCTTTTGCTAGTAGCATCTTCCCTTGAATATTCGTGCGTAAAAACAATTGATATTGCAGCTAAACGACTTAAAGCATGAGCACTTATAAAAATAAGTAAAATTCCAATATTTAAATTCCAATATCCAAAACCAAAGACTTTAATAAAAACAGTAAAACTAAACCAATCGCACCATAAGCCCCAATGGCGCTGTCTTTCATAATTAAAAGGATCTTTTCTTTAGTCCATCCGCCTCCAAAACCATCACAAACATCGGCAAAACCATCTTCATGAAAAGCACCCGTAATCAGAATACTGGCAATCATCGAAAGTACAATTGCAATTTCGTTCGAAAAAACAAAAGTTGACAAGAAATAAATTAAAAAACTTATACCTCCTACTATCCAGCCAATTACAGGGAAATATCTCGAAGCTTTGTTTAAGTAATCTGGATGATGATTGATGTTTTTAGGACAAGGAATTCGGGTATAAAATAGCAATGCTGTAAAAAATATATGGAGTTCTTTTTTCATTCTTTTTTTATAAATATTTTTAATCTACTTCTAACTTCCCAACTCTAACTTCTAACTTCTATTCTCACTCACACCAGCACTTTCAAAACTAGCCATCTCGTTTAAAAAAGCCACAGCCGATTCAATTATTGGAAACACAAGTGCACAACCTGTTCCTTCACCCAATCGTAAATCCAATTGTAAAACAGCTGAAACTCCAAGAAAATCCAATAGTTTTTTATGTGCTTTTTCAGCCGATTGATGACTAAAAATAGCATTATTAATTATCGCAGGATTTTTTTTGAAAGCGACTAAAAAAGCCACACTGCAAATAAAACCATCCACTAGAAAAATCATATTCTGTTGGTAAGCCTCAAGCATCCCACCCGCCATTTGCAAAATTTCAAAACCTCCAAAATATGCCAAATAACTTTCTAAATCCTTCTCTCCATGATAATTTTCAATCGATTTTCTTAGAATATCGATCTTAAATTGCAGTTTTTCGTCATCAACTCCTGTGCCTCTGCCTACGCAATCTTCAATAGAAAAATTACAAATCACACTCATTAAAACCGAAGCTGTAGCTGTATTTCCAATACCCATTTCGCCAAAACCAATACAATTACTTCCTTGTTTTGCTATAGTTTCAACAATTTCGCTGCCTTTTGTAAAACACAATTCCATTTGCATTTTACTCATGGCCGACCCACTTAAAAACGAATGTGTTCCTTTGTCAATCTTAGCCGAAATTAATTTGGTATTAGACGGAAAATCATAGTTTACACCTGCATCAACAACAGAAAGAGCTATTTTATTTTGCTTACAAAACACATTTATTGCCGCACCACCTTCCAGAAAATTAGTCAACATTTGGCGGGTTACATCCTGCGGATAAGCGCTCACACCATGCTGCGCAATTCCGTGATCGGCAGCAAAGACCACAATGTGAGGCTGTTTAGAAAAGAGTCAGTTGCAACGGCTTGAATCGTATTGGTTTTAATTTGCTTTTCTGTTGCTGAATGCAATTGGGTGATTTCGGAAACTAAAGGCGCTTCTGATTTATGTTTCCAATTCAGTTGCTGCAACATCGGTTGATTGTCATAATTTGTTGCAGGTTTGCCTACGCAAAAATACCCCAGCGGTTCAATATGTTCTGGTAAACCCAATATTTCCTTGAATTGGTAATAATTCAAAATCGAAACCCAGCCCATAGAATAACCTTGTTCAGTGAGTGAAAGCCAAATATTTTGTGCCGCACAAACCGCGCTAAACTTAATCGCTTCATTGCTTCCCACTGTCCCAATAGTGAAATTATTCAAAACCGAACGATCATAACAAATAACCAATCCCAGTGGAGCTTCTTCTATAGCCTCGAGCTTTAATTTTTGATATTGTACTTTTTGCAATTCATCATCCGTACAAGCCGCAGCTTTCTTATCATATTCCAAAAACAATTCTTTAACTGCTTTCTTAATTTCAGCCGATTTAATAAGATAATATCGTGTTGCTTCAGTCAAACCAACAGAAGGCGCCCAATGTCCAGCCTGCAATGCTTTTTCAATTACAGC
>NCET01000555.1 GCA_002280815.1 Flavobacteriales bacterium 32-34-25
AAGGGAGTTATTGACCAGTTGGGTTTAAATCCAGCTTCAGATCCTATACCTAATCCAATGACTAATACCTCTTTTGAGCTTAGACAATCTATATTTGCAGCTTCGGATCCATTTCCTTATCCAGTGGTTCCGCCAAGTGCATTCCCATGGACGGGAAGTTATTTGTGGTTAGATGCTGTTTATGGTAGAGATACTTATGTGAAAGGTGGTAATGCTGAAACATCTTATTTTGCTGGTAGTGGAGATAAAAATTCAGATAATCCGAATACTTGGTCCATCGGGACAGCAGGTAGTGTGCCGCAAAAAGATGATATTATTGATGTTTATGCACATATAAGAGGTGAAGGAATTCGAATTCCATTTTCTGATCCTGGGGGGCTTGATCCAAGACCTTTTTCAACGCTTTGGGCCTATGCAGGAGCTTCGTTAGTGGTTACTAATGGTAACAAGCATCTCGATTTTGAATTTTTCAGAACGGGAGCTGAGCTTGTTGGTAATGCTATCGTGAATACAGGTTCTGATGGTGGACGTACCGCCTGGACTTTTAATGATAATGGTTCTATTGCTATTCCGGGAACCATTATAATTTCGGTAGATTATATTAATGGGGGAAATGTTCCTTCTATTAGAATTAGAGTATGGATGAGTCAGGCTACTTTTAATGCGTACGATAATACAAAAGGAGCCAGACCATTTAATGTTGATAAAAATGTAGCTTTTGAAACAGGTACAGATTCAGAAGGTTATGGTTATGCTGCCATTAATCCTAAAGTTGATGAGATAGACATGTGGGGTAGAGTTAATGATGATTTTGCCACCTATGAAAATTCCCGTACACTAGGTCCTCCATGGGAAACTTGGGAGGGTACTACGCCAACTGCTGTAGATATGTACACACGCTATCAATTTGTTGAAATTGGTATTAATTTGACTGCATTCGGATTGGATGCCAGAGGTTCTCAGGATCTTTGTTCTAATTTATTGGGTAGTTTATTGGTTAAAACCCGTGCTAGTGGTGGTGGACCTAATGAGGGAGCTTTCGGTAGTGAATTGAAAGATTTTGCAGGTCCTTATCTGTTTGGGTTTACAGGTGCTCCGCCAGTAATAACAGTTGCTCCTAAAACTATTTGCGAATCCGATAATCCGGTTAATCTGACTACAGGAAACTCTGTTAGTGCTGCT
>NCET01000195.1 GCA_002280815.1 Flavobacteriales bacterium 32-34-25
AACATCTTCAGCATTTTGAATCGAATTATTAATAAAAAAGAGCAGGAATACAAACAATAACGGAATTGTAATTCCAAGGAATGATGCCAATACATAATTGACTGAGGTTTTAGGGCCAATCAATCCTCCCCCCACATCCTTAGCGGGATCTATAAAATGAATATCCGATAAATTAGCAGCCTTTACAATATCGGCTTCGCTTCTTTTTTGTAAAAAGGTGCTGTAAATATTATCGCTTAAATCGTATTTCCTTTTTATTTTAACCAATTCCTGTTGGTCTTCAGGTAATTTTTTGATGTTTCCCTCTGCCTGATTAATTTTACTATTTACCAATCCTAAATCAAATTGTAAAGCCGATTTTGCAGTAGCAATATTCTCAATCAAAACACTTTTAATCGCTTCCATTTGATTGTCAAAATCTCGAAATATCTTATCACTTTTTACTGCATAAGCCATTTCTGAACGCTGTGTAGAAAGCGAAATCAATTTAGAAATATTAGCAACAATATTAGGATCATCAATTCCTGCTACGGATGGCGCTGGAAGTTTAGAATAATCGACACTATTTTTTAAATACGCTTTAAGCGAATTGTAATAAGAAATCTTTCGAGCAATAGCATCTTTTTCAACATCATATTGAAGAATTTTATCCGAAAACCGAGCACCTCCATCTTCCAGATTGAAAACATCCTTGCCTTTTTTGAATGATTTTAATTCTTCGCCAGTCGTTTTTAGTTGCGATTCCATAGCAACCAGCGTACTATCGATAAAAGAAATTGTATTGGTAGCAAATTGATTCTTGCTATCCAGCTGTCTTTTGATAAGCATTTTAACTGTCGAATTAAGGTATTCGACCATTCGAGCCTTGTTGGTTCCTTGCATTCTTAAGGTTAAAATAGAAGCGCCTTTATCATCAGGAATGACACTAACTCCTCTATAACGAGATACCGACCCATTAAAATCATTGAATCGAACAAAATATTCTTTGCCTTTATAAAAACCTGGATTATCTTTTATTTGTAATTTCCAATGTAAAAACGGCAAGGAAACCTGCTCACCAACCTTATATTTTTTGACAAAATCGCCTATTTCAACAGCAGTATTACTATAAGAATTATCTAAATACGTAATTAATGAAACTGAATTAGACTGAAAAGGAATTTTTATTTGATACTCCGATTCGCTCAAAAAAGTAATACTAATTAATCCTCCCGAAAGCTGCCCTTTGTTTTTATCAATAGCCAAATAGAAAGGTACAGCTCCATAAGCATCAACCATATTATACTCTTCTTGCTGTAAATAGTCAATATAAAACTGCAATTTATCAACAACTAATTCATTGTGGGACCGCGATTGTAAGGTGGTTGCAATAGTCTGCATTTGATCAGAAACTCCGCCCCAATTAAATGTCAAACTTGTATTTGAAGTAAACAATGGATTACTTTCCTCTTTAATAGAAATCAAAGTTGCCATTTCGTAAATTTTCTCTTTACGAATGTTTACCTGATAAGCAATGGTAAAAGCAATGATCAAACTAACTAAAAACCATTTCCAATAACTTACTATTTTTAATAGCAAGCCTTTAAAGTCAAAGCTAACTTGATTTTCAAAAATAGAAAAGTCTTTTATATCTAACATTTTTTCGAAATGTGTTTTATCTTAATAATAAAAAAACAGTTGTCCCTAATGATATCAATGTAAAAATTGTACCTAAAGATTCTATACCTGTTTTTCCTGTACCCCAAGTTTTTTGTCTCAGCGGTTTCACATAAATATAATCATTGGGTTGCAAATAATAATAAGGTGAATTCATCACATTTATATCTGTCAAATCAATGTCGTGCATTTCACTACCTGTTGGCGTTTTCCTAATAATGGTAACTGCTTTTCTATTTCCTAGGAGTGTAATATCGCCAGCATTAGCAATGGCTTCCATAATATTTACATTTTCCTGAAATAAGGTTTTAGTTCCTGTACTTCCTATTTCGCCATTTATAGTATAACGAAAACCGGCCAATTTTACTATCACAAAAATATTGGCTTCTTTTTTAAAATATTCGGCTAATAATTGTTTTTCTATACGTTGTCTTACTTCATCTAGTGTGTACCCAATTACATTTAATTCTCCTAAAATAGGCATTCTGATATTTCCGTGATCATCCACTGTAAAACCACTAAAATACAAAGCCGATTCTGATTTCCCTGATTCACCACTATTTGTAGTACTAAAAATCTCGACTAATTTTGGGTCATTGGCTTTAATACTAATACTCAAAACATCATTAGTTTGCAAACGATAAGGCTTAGAAACAACAGCCGAAATGGAAGTTTCAACATCAGTTTCGTTTTTATTTTGCAAATAAACCAAATCCCGCGTTGAGATACAGGAAGAAAACAACACACAAATACTTAACAATAAACCAAATAGATACTTAGTCATTTTATTATTTTAGATAACAAATATAGCTTTTCATTTATTATATTAAAAGCCCCGTTATTATTAAACCAATTAATTATTTTTTATAGCCTTTTCAAATGGCAAACGCTGCAAAATACTTCTTCCTAGCGTCACTTCATCTGCATATTCTAATTCGTCACCCACAGCAATTCCTCTAGCAATAGTAGAAATCATAATATCCGAATCGGAAATCTGTTTATAAATATAAAAATTCGTGGTATCGCCTTCCATGGTAGAACTTAGCGCAAAAATAACTTCCGTTAAATTTCCTGATTTTACTTTTTCTACCAAAGTAGAAATCTTTAATTGACTAGGTCCAACTCCATCAATTGGCGAAATTTTCCCACCTAAAACATGGTAAATCCCTTTAAATTGTCCTGTGTTTTCAATAGCCATCACATCACGTATGTCTTCAACAACACATACTACTTGGTGATTTCTATTTTTATTACTGCATATTTCACAAATGGCAGTATCCGAAATATTATGACAGCTTTCGCAAAACTTAATCTCCTCCCGCATAGCAACCAAAGCCTGAGTTAAAAAACTCGTTTGTTCTTTTGGCTGTTTTAACAAATGCAAAACCAGTCGCAACGCCGTTCTCTTTCCGATTCCAGGCAACTGCGAAATTTCATTTACCGCTTTTTCTAATAATTTTGAAGAAAATTCCATAGTTGCAAATGTAACAATTTGTTTATTGAAATTATTATAAATCACTAAAATGAAAAAGCCATCTTCTAGACGAAAATGGCTTAGCTATTTTTTTAAATCAGAATAATTAATATTGATTTGTAGTTAACAAAACTAACGTACAAGCCACATCAACTTTTATATTATTTAACTCTAGAAGTTGATACAACTCAGGATTCTCAGTTCCCGGATTAAAAACAACACGTTTCGGCTGCGATTCCACTATATAATTATAATAATCACGTTGATTTTTAGCATTCAAATACAAAGTAATGGTATCAACATTTTTCAAAGGAATGGCTTTAGTTCTAATTTTAACTCCAGCCACTTCACCTGTATTTTGACCAATCGCCAAAACAGAGTGACCTTTTTCTACAAGCATTTCAATTGCTTTAAACACTGGTTTATGAGCTTTAGCAGAGGCTCCAAGAACCAAGGTTTTTTTATTTTTCATTTCAAATATTATTTTGCACAAAAGTAGTAAAAATAGAACTACCGACAAGCTATTAAAATAAGGCATACACACCAATTCCAGAAATATAAAAAACAGCCACGAATTCCACGAAATAACACAAATTTGGATGTCATAATATTCCACGAATCTTTCAAAGGCAGATAAAAATTTGTGTAATTTATTTTAAAATCATTACTACTTGTTGTGCTAATTCGTGTAATTCGTGGCAAAAACAAAACTCCTGCGTTTGCTCTGGCTATTAAAACCAAACTAACTTTTTAAGCTATTTAATCCTTAGGCAGGAAAATTTCAGCTAGCATACAGCGGGCACTTCCTCCACCACAAGTTTCAATAGTTTGTAAATTAGCACTCAAAATACTCACATGTTTTTCCAACTGTACTTTTTGCGCAGTATTTAATGACTCCGCAGCAGCGGTACTCATTACTACATATCTTTTATCATTAGTTCCTGAAAGTTCCAATACATTTCCAGCAAAATGAGCTACTTGTTTTTCGCTAATTAAAATTAGCTCTTTTCCGCTTTCTCTTAGATTATCCAAAACCATTTTGCGTTCTTTCTTATCCGCAATCATATCGGAACAAATTATTGCAAAATGTTCTCCAATACTCATCATAACATTAGTATGATATAGCAATTCTTTCACACCATCTACAGTGTGAAATGCTTCAAAAATAACCGGTGCATAATCAAAATCTTCACAGAATTCAATAAAAAGTTCTTCATCAGCTCTTGGCGACAAAGCACAATAAGCTATCGAATTTGCTCTGTCTAAAACCAAACTTCCCGTTCCTTCCAGAAAAACACCATCTTCCTCAGCCGAAGTAAAATCGATAACATTATCAATCAAAAAACCTTTTTCTTCCAGAATATCTAAAATATCTTCCCGACGTTCGGCTCTACGATTTTCAGCAAACATGGGATACAAAACCACATCTCCATTATCGTGCAATGAAATCCAATTGTTTGGAAAAACACTATCAGGCGTATCCGTTTCTAAAGTATCTTCAACCACTACAACATCAATCCCAACCGATTCAAGTTGGTTTACTAAAGCATCAAATTCTTGTTGCGCTTTAGCATTTATTGCTGCCGGCAGCATTCCGCTTAATTCCTTTTGAAAATAATTATTGAATGTCGTTTGCTCATTCATCCGAAAAGCCACCGGACGAACCATCAAAACTGAATTGGTTACTTGTTTCATTTTATAAAACTATTATTTATTGCTTAGGCCAAAGATAAAAAAAAGCCTCACTTTTCAGTGAAGCTTTTGCTTGGATATAATTTATATTATACTGGTTTTTTAAATTCTCTTAAAGGAGATCCAGTGTAAATTTGTCTTGGTCTTCCAATTGGCTCTTTGTTTTCACGCATTTCTTTCCATTGTGCAATCCAACCTGGTAACCTTCCAATAGCAAACATTACTGTAAACATATCAGTAGGAATTCCTAAAGCTCTGTAGATAATTCCTGAATAGAAATCTACGTTTGGATATAAATTTCTAGCTTTGAAATATTCATCTTCTAAAGCTGCTGCTTCTAATTTTTTAGCAATTTCTAAAATTGGATCTTCAACTCCTAAAGTCTCCAATACTTCTTTAGCTGCTTTTTTGATAATTTTAGCACGAGGATCGAAGTTTTTGTAAACTCTATGTCCGAATCCCATTAATCTAAATGGATCGTTTTTATCTTTTGCTTTAGCTAAATACTTATTTGTATCTCCACCGTTTTGGTGAAT
>NCET01000556.1 GCA_002280815.1 Flavobacteriales bacterium 32-34-25
AAAAATTGCTTTACAATATACCGATGATTATGCCGATGTGTATAATTTAATAGGAATGGAATATCTTTTTATGGACAATCTGGAATTGGCCAAAGAAAGTTTCATCAAATGTTTAGAAGAAGATATCGAAGACCAGTCTGCCTTGTACAATGTAGTGTATTGCTTTGAGTTTTTAGATCAAAACGAAGATGCCATTAGCTACCTAGACAACTATATTGAGAAAAATCCATATAGCGAAATTGCCTGGCACCAAAAAGGAAGATTGCATTACGGACTAAAAGATTACGAAAATGCTATTCGTGCTTTTGATTACGCCACACTTATAGACGATGAGTTTTTAGGAGCTTTTATGGAAAAAGCCAAAGCCTTGGAACGTTTAGAAAAGTATGATGAAGCTATTGAAAGCTACAGCAGAACCATCGAATTAGACGATGCTACTTCTTATGCTTTGCTTCGAATAGGTAAGTGTCATGAAAAATTAGGCAACAAAATTTTAGCGCTTAAATTTTACAACGAAACCGTACACGAAGATCCACTTTTAGACAAAGGATGGATTGCCATTACTGACTTTTATTTGCGTGAACAAAACTTTCAAAAAGCCTTGTTTTACGTAAAAAAAGCCTTAGAAATAGACAATCAAAATCGTTTGTACTGGAAAAGATATGCTACCATCAATAAACAAATGAACTTTTTTGAAGAAGCGGAATTTGGTTATAGAAAAGCAGTAGAATTTGGTGATACTGAATTGGACACTTGGTTGTTCTGGGTAGATATTTTACAGTTTCTTGGCGAATTTGAAAGTGCCATTCACACCTTATTACAAGCAGCGGATTATTTCCCTGAAGCAAACGAAATTGAATACCGTTTAGCAGGACTTTATTTTATGATTCAAGACAATAGAAAAGCAAAATTTCATTTAAGCAATGCGCTTCGATTGAATTTTGACAATTACATCTTGATTGAAGACTTATTTCCTGTAGTTTGGACAAAAAAAATGGTACAAAATTATATTGAAAAACATAAAAAAGAATAATGACCCAAAACTCAAAAAAGCGCTTCGGACTACTGGGGCGCAATATCAGTTATTCCTTTTCTAAAGGACATTTTACAACTAAATTCGAAAAAGAAAAATACCAAGGTTACACTTACGAGAATTTTGACATCCAAGAAATC
>NCET01000196.1 GCA_002280815.1 Flavobacteriales bacterium 32-34-25
ATTCATCCTGAATAGAATGAAAGTAAAAAGTCTAATTCCTTTCCTTATTGGAGGTGCTATCATGTGGTACTTTATGTTAAATTCAGGTGTTCATGCCACTATTACAGGTGTCTTACTGGCTTTTGTAATTCCTTTTGGAGACGGAAGCAAAGATTCTATTTCTTATAAATTACAGCATTTTTTACATAAACCTGTTGCTTTTATTATCCTTCCTATATTTGCTTTAGCAAACACAGCAATTGTTTTAGGATCGGATATTGTAGCAACTTTGAGTTTGCATTACAGCATGGGAATCATGCTGGGTTTAGTTGTTGGAAAACCATTAGGTATAGCCTTATTTAGCTTTTTGGCAGTTTCAATTGGCTTGTGCAAATTACCAAACGATTTGAATTGGAAAACAATTATAAGCGTCGGATTTCTGGGAGGAATTGGTTTTACCATGTCCATTTTTGTTACCCTTCTTGCTTTTGACGACCAACACATTATCAATAATGCTAAGTTTATCATTTTACTTTCCTCGTTAACCGCTGGTATTATCGGTTTTATGTTACTAAAACAAAACTTAAAGAAAAAACAATGAGTTTAATAATAAGCAAAATCATTGCCTACATTAACTTAAACAAAGGTGAAGAAGACAAAACCAAAGTAATGTAAAATCCAACATCTCATTTAGAGGTTCTAACTTATGGATTTTAGCCTGTGCTATTGTGGTGGCTTCGGTCGGTTTGAATGTCAATTCGACGGCTGTAATTATTGGAGCTATGCTTATTTCTCCATTAATGGGACCAATTGTAGGAGCGGGTTTCGGACTTGGAATATATGATTTTGAATTACTCAAAAGATCTCTAAAAAATCTCTTAGTTGCCACCATTGTAGGACTTTTAGTTTCTACAATTTATTTCTACATCAGTCCGTTTAAAGAAACTCAGTCCGAACTTTTGTCTCGAACATCTCCTAATATTTATGATATTCTTATTGCCTTTTTTGGTGGTTTAGTGGGAGCTGTTGCTATAACTAGAGTCGAAAAAGGAAATCCAATTCCAGGAGTAGCTATTGCGACAGCTTTAATGCCTCCGCTGTGTACCGCTGGATATGGTATAGCTACAGGAAACTACAAATTCTTTTTTGGAGCTATGTACCTCTACGCAATTAACTGTATTTTCATCTGTATATCTACTTTTTTTATTGTCAAATTTTTATCTTATCCTATCAAAAAACAACTGGATGAAAGAAGTCAAAAAAAAGTAAAATATTACATTACCACCTTACTAACCATTTTTATACTTCCAAGTATTTATTTTGCTTACCAATTATTTGAAGAAAAAAAATACAAGCAACAAATCACTGTTTTTACCGACAAAGAATTTACAGATAAAGGAATTACCATTGTTTACAAAAAAACACAATTCAATAAAAATCCAAAAGTTTTAGAATTAGGTTTTCTTTCAAAACGCTTTAGTGATGCTGAAATTAAAGAACTGAATCAGAATCTTAAAAACTATGAATTAAACAACACCAAGCTTGTTATAAAACAAGACACCACCGATTTAAAAAGCGATATCTTAAACGAAATAAATTATAACAAATCGGCTTTAAGTCAAAAAGACATCACTATTTTAAATTTAAAAAAAGAGATCGAAACCAACCATTTTGAGAATAAAAAACTATTAGCCGAATTGAAAATTTTATTCCCTAACATAGAGAATATTTCTATTTCAAATCATGTTTTTAACGAAAACACCGATAGTCTAAAAGTGGTACCTGTGCTCATTTATAAAAGCAAAAAAGACTTTGAAACTTCCGAAAAAAACAAAATAACACTCTGGCTGAAACAACGATTATCTAAAAAACAAATCGAAATTTACCGTCAACAATAATCCTCTTTAATTACTATCTAAAGCGAAAAAATGGATCTATTTAGTACTGAATTTGACCAAAACACCAACCTTCTACCTAAAGACGGAACAGTGTTGTACTATGGAAAAATCATGGATTATTCAAATGCACAGCACTTTTTTAATCGTTTAATGGAATCTATCGAATGGAAAAATGACGAAGCAATTATTTTTGGCCAACTCATTACTACCAAACGAAAAGTAGCCTGGTATGGTGAAACTAATTTTAAATACAGCTATTCTAAAATTACCAAAGAAGCGCTTCTCTGGACACCAGAACTGGAAGAATTAAAACGCTTGGTCGAAGAAAAAACAAACGAAACTTACAATTCCTGTTTGCTTAATTTATATCATGATGGCAATGAAGGCATGGCTTGGCACAGCGATGGCGAAAAAGATTTGAAAAAAAATGGAGCCATTGCATCACTGAGCTTTGGTGCCGAAAGAAAATTTGCTTTCAAACACAAAACCACCAAAGAAACCGTTTCATTAATGCTGGAACACGGAAGTCTTTTAGTCATGAAAGACCAAACCCAAACCCATTGGTTGCACCGCCTTCCTCCTTCTAAAAAGATTTCTAAACCCCGAATCAACTTAACTTTTAGAACTATTGTTGGTAAATGATTATTTTAAAACATTTAAGTCATTTATTTTCTTTGATTATTTTAGAAAAAATCTAAAAATATTTTGAAATCCCTAAGCTCTTTTTACACTAAAAATCTTTGTTTATCAATCTTAAAAAAGAATATTAAATGTGTAAAAAACACCTAAAAATAGCACTTCGTTTAACTAAATTAACTATAAACAAAGGAATTATTTTGTTTTTCAACAGACCTTTACTATCTTTCCACATCGATTTAACCAATTAATAGAACCCTTAAACATTTAAAAAAAATGTTAGAAGAAACGAATGATAACCTGTCTCAACCAAAAAACGAGACAGATGGAAATTTAGCCACTGATGTTCAAACTAACAATCAAGCTATAGAACAGCCTGTTGAAGAAACTGAAATTTGTGAAAAACAACAAGCCTTAAACGAAATTGAAGCATCAAATGCTGAAGAAAATGAAGACGAAACCTTAAAAGCCCGTCATGAAATTCCGATGCTGGATTATGATACTTTATCAATGGAAACACTGGTTGAGGAATTACAAAAACTGGTTTCTAATGAAAAAGTCATGTCGATACGTGACCATGTTGAAGAAATAAAGAAAGCTTTTTTATCTAAATACAATCATTTTATTGAAGAGAAAAAAGAAGAATTCCACGCTGAAAACCCAGAAAGTACAGATGAATTTCAGTATCATTTTCCTTTAAAATCAAAATTTGATCAGTTTTACACTTTATATAAAGACAATAAAAATATCCATTTTAAGAGTTTACAAAACAACTTAAAAACAAATTTAGAAGTTCGTTTAGCTATAGTTGAAGAACTAAAAGAACTGATTAATCCAAATGAAAACATTAAGGATACACTAAAACATTTCAACGAATTAAGAGAGCGTTGGAAAAATGCAGGTGCAATCCCAAAAGACAAATACAACCACGTTTGGAACAACTATCATTTTCATGTAGAGAATTTTTACGATTATTTACACCTTGATAGAGAAGCCAGAGATCTAGACTTTAAACACAATTTAGAGCAAAAACAAAAGATCATTGTACGTGTTGAAGAATTGCTTCAGGAGCAAGATATCAATAAAGCATTTAGAGAATTACAAGATTTACACCGCATTTGGAAAGAAGAAATTGGTCCTGTTTCCAGAGAACATCGTGATGAAATTTGGAATCAATTCAGTGATTTAACCAAAAAAATGCACGATAAACGCGAAGTTCTTTTCGAAAAAATAAGAGGAACTGAGCAGGAAAATCTGGAAAAGAAAAATGCTATTATTGCTCAAATTGAGGAATTAGGCACTATCAAAGTAAATGCGCATTCGCAATGGCTGGTTCAAATAGAAAAAGTAGAAGCTTTAAGAGAAGCTTTTTTCTCTACTGGAAAAGTCCCTGCTGATGTAAACGAGGCAACTTGGGCAGCATTTAAAAACGCTGTTAGAAATTTCAACACCTTCAAAAATTCTTTTTACAAAGACATCAAAAAGGAACAAAACGAAAATTTAAACAAGAAAAATGCCTTAGTTGCCAAAGCAAACGAACTGAAAGATAGCGAGGATTTTGCAGCAACTACTGCAATCATGAAGCAAATTCAGGAAGATTGGAAAAAAATAGGTCATGTACCTAGAAAATATTCTGATAAAGTTTGGGCTGAATTTAAAGCGGCTTGCAACCATTATTTTGATCGATTGAAAGACCAAAAAAGCGAGCACAATGCCGAAGAAATGGAAGCTTTTGATAAAAAGAAAGCCTATCTTGAGTCTATTAAAGAGTTTCAGTTAATTGGCGAACATAAAGCCGATTTAGATGCTATAAAACAGCATATCGAAAACTGGAAAAGCTTAGGAAAAGTTCCTTTTACCAGAAGACATATTGAAGGTAAATTCAACAAAATATTAGACGCTCTTTTTGACAAATTAAGTTTGAGCAAAAAAGATTCGGATATGATGCGTTTTGCCAACAAAATCGAAAATCTTTCAGAAAGTAATGACAGCAGAAAACTAGAAAACGAAAAGATTTTTATCATCCGCAAAATTGAAGAATTACAAAACGAAATTTTCCAATTAGAAAATAACATTCAGTTTTTTGCCAATACCCGAAATGCGAAAAAAGAAAATTCTATAGTTTTAGAAGTTCGAAAAAACATTGCTATTCATAAAGAAAGCCTTGATACCTGGAAAGAAAAACTAAAACAACTTAGAAATTTGAATCAAGAATAGCAAGACAAGATAGAAGTGGGAAGCTGGGAGTTTGAAGTTTAAAAACAACCAGAAGCTAGATAAAACAAGGCGATTTTCAAATTGAAAATCGCCTTGTTTTATTACATAATCTTTGACTTCTTCCCACTCCCAGCTTCCTTCTTCTAACTTCCCTCTTACATGATAATTATCATTTCAAATCGATTCAAATCGATTTATTTTTGAATGATAAAATTAGACTGTCATGAAAAATTCTTTGATTCAAAAATACAATGTTCCCGGTCCTCGATATACCAGTTATCCCACAGTTCCTTACTGGAATGAAGCTGATTTTTTATATGAAGACTGGATTTCATCTTTCAAAAAATCATTTATAGAAAGTAATGCTACCGAAGGAATCAGTTTGTACATTCATCTTCCGTTTTGTGAAAGTCTGTGTACTTTTTGTGGTTGTACCAAGCGAATTACTAAAAATCATAACGTAGAATCTCCCTATATCCAGGCGGTTTTAAAGGAATGGCGTTTGTATAGTCAACTTTTTGACGAAAAACCCATTATAAAAGAAATCCATTTGGGCGGTGGAACACCTACTTTTTTTTCGATAAAAAATTTAGAAGATTTAATTAATGGCATTTTTGCTTATGCTAATAAAGCGGAGAATTATGAATTTAGCTTTGAAGGACATCCTAATAATACAACTTATGCACATTTGCAAAAACTCTACGATTTAGGTTTTAGAAGAGTCAGTTTTGGAGTTCAGGATTATTCCGAAAAAGTACAAAAAGCCATTCATCGCGAGCAGGCTTTTCACAATGTTGCCAAAGTTACTTTTTGGGCAAGAGCAATTGGCTATACTTCTATTGGTCACGACATTATTTTTGGTCTACCCTTTCAAAAAATTGAAGATGTTGTAGATACTATCGAAAAAACAAAATCATTACAACCCGACCGATTGGCTTTTTACAGCTATGCTCATGTGCCGTGGATTAAAGGAAATGGACAGCGTGGCTTTAAAGACGAAGACATTCCTAAAGACAATGAAAAGAGAATTTTGTACCAGGTAGGGAAAGAATTATTGCTTAAAAATGGCTACCACGAAATAGGAATGGATCATTTTGCATTAGCCACTGATAGTTTGTACCAATCTTTTAAAAACAATTTTATGGGCTACAGCTCTTCTAAAACCAAATTGATGATTGGTTTAGGCGTATCTTCTATCAGTGATAGCTGGTATAGTTTTGCTCAAAATGAGAAAAGTTTAAATGATTATTACCAACTTTTAGAATGGGACAAATTGCCTATTTTTAGAGGACATTTATTGACCGATGAAGATCTTATCATCAGGAAACACATTCTGAATTTAATGTGTCAATTTGAAACTCATTGGGATAACAACACAACTTATTTCAAAGAAATTCCCGAAGTTTTAGAACAGCTACGAGAAATGGAAAATGATGAAATTCTAATAATTAAAGAAAACGGAATTCAGGTAACCGATAAGGGCAAAGCTTTTGTTAGGAACATCTGCATGGCATTTGATTTACATTTAAAACGTAAAGCTCCTGAAACCGCTTTGTTTTCTATGACGGTGTAAAAATAAAAGAATTGGTTTATAAAATTTATATAAATCTAAACCTCGTTTAAGACTTATTTAAACGAGGTTTATTTTTTAAATCAATCAGTCCCATTGAAGTACTTAATCTACTTTGAAACCACCATCTCCAATAATATTTATAGCTTTTAGAAAATCTGAAAGATGTTTGTTAAATTCATCTGCTTGTTCCAAATTAGACACATGACCTGCGTTTTCAATAACTTTTAAGGTTGCTCCGGATATAGCTTTCTTCATTGCTTCTGATTGTGCTAATGGGGTTACACTATCTTCTTTTCCGCAGATAATTAATGTTGGAATAGTTATTTTATCTAAAGTCGAACAAGTTTCTGAACGTTCAGCAATTGCCGCCAGTCCGCGTTGGATAAGATGCTCGGGATTAGAAAACACCACGCTTCTTAATTCTTCTACCAATTCCTTTTTATTTGTGAATGAATCTTTATGAAAAACTTTTTTTATGAAACCTTCATTAAAATTCGCAACTCCGTTGACCTCTATTTCACTGATGGCATCATACCGTTTTTCTTTTACTTCTGGAGTATCAGCAATACATTGAGTATCTGCTAAAATCAATGCTTCAAACCTATCAGAAAATCTTTGGTGTGCGTTTAAAGTTATATATCCGCCCATAGACAAACCACAAATAATTGCTTTTTCAATCTCCAACTCGTCCATAAACGCTATTAAATCTTCGGCAAATAAATCAATACTTAAATGTGATTCTTCATCGGTTGATTTTCCAAATCCTCTAATGTCACAGGCAATGACACGGTAAGAAGATTTTAGAAAATCTAATTGTCCTTGCCACATTGATTTATCAAAAGGAAAACCATGTAAGAAGATAATTGGAACATTTCCTTCTCCAATGTCATCATAATATAATTCAAAATTATTTACAGGAATAGTTAAGTTGAAACCTTTATTTGCTGTTTTCATAGTGTATATTTTTTACTGTTTCTAGTAACTCTTGTAAATTTACATTTGAAAGACTATTAACAACTTATAGAATTTACAATAAGAACTACACAATTCACATTTCATTCAATTTTAGCCATCAAAAAAGCTGTTTCACAATATGCAAAACAGCTTTTAGACTACTTAAAACTAAAATCTCCTAATGACAATCAGGATTAGCCTGTACAAACAGACTCATTGTAGTGGGAGAAATATAAGGAATTCCCAAGCCTAATCCTCGCAGGATAAACAATACTCCTATTAAAGCCACCACAACAGGAATGGCTTTTTGGATTTTGTTTCGTACAGCAACAGACAAAAAAGAATCCATATAAAGCACCGTACTCATCAAAGGAATGGTTCCTAAACCAAATAAAACCATATACAAAACCCCCAGACTGCTACTTTGCATCGCAATAGCACCAAATAAAGCTACATAAACCATTCCGCAAGGCAGGAAACCATTTAATAACCCAATCGTAAAAAGTGATTGATACGATTTCTTTTTAAACTGACTTCCTAAAAGCTGTTTCATTTTCGAAATGAGTCGGAATAGTGGTTTTGAAAAATTATACCGGGCAAATACTTTCTCGGGAATTACAATTGCTATAATCATCAAAATTCCAATAACAACAGACATTTTTTGCTGGATTCCGGCGATAAAGAATCCTTTACCAAGTAACCCAAAAATAAAACCTATGGTGGCATAAGCGCTTATTCGCCCCAAATGATAGCTCATAATCTGCGTTACTTTTTTAACCGGATTATTTCTGTCCACAGGCAACATCATAGCAATAGGACCACACATCCCAATGCAGTGAAAACTACTTATAAGTCCGAAAAGTAAAGCAGTGTAAATATCTCAGAAACTTAGCATCTTAGCCAACTAATTAATGTAAATAGATTCTTTAGTTAAATACTTTTTTCCATCGTATTGCCATTCCATATTAATGCCCCACTGACCGCCTGCCAATTTTGATTTAGGTATGAGCAAAGTTGGATTAGACAACGAAATCGGAGTATCGAAATCTAATTTTTTGTTAGACGGTCTGTAAAGGGACACTGTTCCTGTAATTTGATTAGCTGTAAACTCCTGAGGAAATACAATTGTAATTCCCTCATGAGTTTGGGTTATAATTGGTTTGTGGTTTAAATCCTGAGCGCTCTGTACACGCTGCATTTCTTCCTGAAAACGGGCGTCGTGTTTGTAATATTCTTCTATAACCAACTCATTGTCATACTTAGAATTAGACTGTACTTTTATCACAAAATACAATATAAAACTCATAAACAATGCTATAGCAATTACTAATCCTGTTCCCCAATTGATTTTCATAATCTAATTTATTAATCGAAAGTTCTCGGACTTAAAAAACTAGTTGTTGTGGTCTCCACTTTTTTATCGCCGTTATACACTTCTATTTTTAATTTGGTTTTATCGCTTTCCAATAAATATTTATTGATTTCAATAAACAATGTTCCATTGCTCATCCCTTGTTTTGGAACTTTCAGCGTTTGGTTTCCCACTACTTTTAAATCACCTTTTATTCCTTTTAACTTAAAGTGAATTGCCTTAAAATCATCATTGGTTTTGTTGATGATTTTGTATGTAAACACATTACTAATATTTTCGCCTTTATGCTGGTATAGCTGTCCCGGCAATCTTAAAATAAGCGCTTCTACATCAGTACGTAAAAACAACAAGCCTGTAAGCATTCCCGTTAAAACAATTAAAACAGCTGTGTACCCTTTCATTCTGGCAGTGAATTTAAAAGGCGTTTTTTTCTCAATTTCATCTTCCGATGCATACCGAATCAGGCCTTTGGGCAATCCTACGCTTTCCATAATGGTATCACATTCATCAATACAGGCGGTGCAATTGACACATTCTAATTGTGTTCCGTTCCTGATATCAATTCCCGTAGGGCATACATTGACACACTGTTTGCAATCGATACAATCCCCTTTTCCTGTTAGCGTTCTGTCTTCTTTTTTATTGAATTTGGCTCTTCCAGCTTCTTTTTCACCCCGAACAAAATCATAGGCCACATTAATGGATTTATTGTCTAAAAGTACCCCTTGCAATCTGCCGTAAGGACAAGCAATAATACAAACCTGTTCCCTGAACCAGACAAAAATAAAATAGAATACTCCGGTAAAAATAAATAAGGAAATCAGGGTTTTTAAATGATTCACAGGATTATCCCCTATTATTTCAATCAAGGCATCACTTCCAATTAAATAAGCTAAAAACACATTGGCTATGCCAAAAGAAATCAATAAAAACGCCGACCATTTCAATGTTTTTTTTCTGATTTTTTCAGCATTCCATTCTTGTTTCGCTAATCGTATCTGAGCACCTCTGTCGCCTTCTATCCAAAATTCGATTCTTCTGAAAACCATTTCTAAAAATATCGTTTGCGGACAAATCCAACCACAAAAAATACGTCCAAAAATTACCGTAAATAAAATGACAAACACCACTCCGATAATCATAAACAGCACCACGAGATAAAAATCCTGTGGCCAGAAAGGAAATCCGAAAATATTAAACCGACGCTCCAGAATATTGAACAGCATGAACTGGTTACCGTTGACTTTGATAAACGGATTTGCAATCAGAATTAGTAATAAAAAATAGCTGACCCATTTTCTATACTTATAAAACCGGCCCGAAGGTTTTTTAGGGTAAATAAATTTCCTTTTTCCTTCATTATCAATCGTTCCAATGCTATCTCTAAAAGCTTCGTCGGCTAACTTTGACATTTTTTATCTTTTTTTACCATTAAGAAAATTAAGAAGATTAAGCTACTACTTAATAATACTTAATTCCTTAATGGTTTGTAATAACTTTTATTATTTTGCTTCGGCAACTGATGGCGTTTCTTCTTCCCAAAGATCACCATCGGGAGCTTTTGCATCTTTAGGATTACTTCCCTTTAAAGACATGATATAACTGGCTACTTTTTGAATTTCTTTAGGTTTCAGGGTTCCTTTCCAGGAAATCATTCCTTTACCATCCCGACCACCATTAGTAATTGTATGAAATATATTTTTGATTCCGCCTCCCAGAATCCAATGATTATCGGTTAAGTTAGGCCCAATTTGTCCACCTGCATCGGCTCTGTGGCAAGCTGCACAATTGTTTTCAAAAAGTGTTTTCCCAATAGCTAAATCTGCCGGCTCTGTTAATTGAGTAACCGATTTTTCGTCCATTAAATCCGGAGCGTTTTTCATATATTCGGCTACTTCTATTTTGGCCTGAGCCAATTCTTTTTTCAATTCCATTTCCTGATTATCAGCTCCCATAATTTCGAAACGAACTAAATATACAGCGGCAAAAACAATACAGGCATAGAAAGAATATACCCACCATGGCGGCAAATTATTATCTAATTCTTTGATACCATCATAATCATGGTTAAGTAACAAACTTGCCTCATTTTCTATAGGCACTGTTCGTGTGAGCTTGCTCATCAACTTTTTAAACCATGGTTTTTCTGTTAATTTCAAATTTTCATCGGCTGCTAATTTTGCTTTTTCTTCCTCCGATAATAACTGATACACGATATTATCTGCTGCCTTAACGACAGCTTCTATCGCAACTAACAATACCAAAATGACCAACAGAATCAAATTGACCATTGGAAATTTTATAAAAGCAGGTCGGTCACCTGAATCGATAAAATATTCTATCAAACCAAAAATGATAAAGAAAAGCGCAATTACTCTAAGATAGGCTGGAATTATTTTTTTCATAATACTATGGCTTTACTATTCTACTTTTAAGGTATCATTCAACGGAATCTGGCTCAACTCCTTAATTTTTTCTTTTTTATACGAGAAAACCCAAAAGCCTAATCCTACAAAGAAGAAAAAGAAGATCAATAATGATAGTATTGGATATATCGCCACTCCTGCGATGGTTTCCATATTGTGTTTTATTTGTTCAAACATTTTTTTAAGTTGCTAAGATACTGAGTGACTGAGGTGCTAAGTTTTTAGCTTTAAGCTTCAAAAGATTTCTTAGTAACTTAGAATCTTAGAACCTCAGTAACTTCAATAAAAATTATTTTTTCACTTTAATATCAGTTCCTAATCTTTGGATATATGCAATAAGGGCTACAATTTCTCTATCCTGCATTGGTACAAAAGCTTCTCCTCTGGCAGCTGCTTTCTTTTTACTTTCTTCATAACTTTTTACAAAATCAGGATCAGCATGGAGGTTATTTTCAATTTGCTTAGACTGTGCTTTTATTGCTTTTTCAGCATTGGTAATCTCATCATCCGTATAAGGAACACCTAAGGTTCTCATTACTGTCATTTTAGCTTCGATGTCTGAAATATCCAAAGCCTTATTATCAAATAACCATTTATAACCCGGCATAATAGATCCGGCAGAAGTACTTTGTGGTGACCACATGTGGTTAAAATGCCAGTTATCATTGTACTTTCCTCCCACTCTCAATAAATCGGGACCGGTACGTTTTGACCCCCAAAGAAATGGATGATCGTACACAAATTCTCCAGCTTTAGATTGAGGACCGTAGCGTTCTACCTCACTTCTGAAGGGACGTACCATTTGAGAGTGACAGCCTACACAACCTTCACGAATGTATAAATCACGTCCTTCAAGTTCTAAAGGTGTGTATGGTTTTACACTTGTAATTGTTGGAATATTTGATTTTACCATAATAGTCGGTACAATTTGGATAATACCACCGATCAAAATAGCAACTGTAGCCAGAATAGTCAATTGGATAGGCTTTCTTTCTAACCAAGGGTGGAATTTTTCTCCTTTAATTCTGCCACTGCTTATTTTCTGTAATTCGGGAGCTTCTGCTAATTCGTCTTCAACAGCATCATTTAATCGAACTGTTTTATAAATATTATAGACTAAAATAAACATCCCAATAATGTACAATGTACCTCCTACAGCTCTCATCCAATACATGGGCATAATTTGAGTTACAGTTTCCAGAAAATTACCGTAAGTCAGTGTTCCGTCAGGATTAAATTGTTTCCACATAGAAGCCTGTAAAAAACCGGCAACATACATAGGAAGTGTATAAAGTATAATTCCTAAAGTCCCTATCCAAAAGTGAACATTAGCTAACTTAAGAGAATACAAAGGTCCTTTTGTCATCCTTGGAATCAACCAATAAATCACACCAAAAGCCATAAATCCATTCCATGCCAAAGCTCCTACGTGTACGTGAGCGACAATCCAATCCGTAAAATGCGCAATGGCATTAACGTTTTTAAGAGACAACATTGGTCCTTCAAAAGTGGCCATTCCATAACCTGTAATAGCTACTACAAAGAATTTCAACACAGGTTCTGTTCGTACTTTATCCCAGGCACCACGCAAAGTCAGTAATCCGTTTATCATTCCTCCCCAAGAAGGCGCAATCAACATAATTGAGAAAACCACGCCTAAATTCTGTGCCCAGTTAGGCAAAGCAGAATACAATAAATGGTGTGGTCCTGCCCAGATATATAAGAATATTAAAGACCAAAAGTGAACAATAGACAAGCGATAAGAATATACCGGACGATTTGCCGCTTTAGGAATATAATAATACATCAATCCTAAAAATGGTGTTGTCAGGAAAAAAGCCACCGCATTATGTCCGTACCACCATTGTACCAAAGCATCCTGAACTCCTGCATAAACAGAATAACTTTTTAATCCAGAAACTGGCAAAGCCAAACTGTTAAAAATATGTAATACGGCTACCGTAACAAAAGTGGCAAGGTAAAACCAAATAGCAACATACAGGTGACGCTCTCTTCTTTTGATAATAGTTCCAATCATATTGATACCAAAAACAACCCAAATGAGTGCAATTGCAATATCGATAGGCCATTCTAATTCGGCGTATTCTTTAGAAGTACTGTATCCTAATGGAAGCGAAATAGCCGCTGCAACAATGATTAACTGCCATCCCCAGAAATTAAGATTACTCAAAAAATCAGAA
>NCET01000557.1 GCA_002280815.1 Flavobacteriales bacterium 32-34-25
ATCTTCAATTTTAGCCACTAATTCAATTTTAATTCCAGTGTTTTTTAAGGCTATTTTATTGTATTTAGACACAAAAATGGTGGAGAAACCTAGTTTTTCCGCTTCCTGAATGCGTTGGTCTACTCGGTTTACGGGACGTATTTCGCCTGAAAGTCCGACTTCGCCAGCAAAGCAAAAATCCTTGTTTACGGGAATATCTTCATTTGATGATAAAATAGCGGCTACCACGGCCAAATCAATTGCTGGATCATCAACTGAAATTCCTCCAGTTACGTTGAGGAAAACGTCTTTAGCGCCAAGTCTGAAACCCGCTCTTTTTTCTAAGACGGCTAAAATCATGTTCAGTCTTTTAGCATTGTAACCTGTAGTGCTGCGTTGCGGTGTTCCATAAACTGCGGTACTGACTAAGGATTGAATTTCAATCATTAATGGTCTCATACCTTCAAGTGTACTCGCAATGGCTGTTCCTGATAATTCTTCGTCTTTGTGCGAAATCAATATTTCGGATGGATTGGAGACTTCTCTTAATCCGCTGCCAAGCATTTCGTAGATTCCAATTTCGGCAGTAGAACCAAAACGGTTTTTTAGTGAGCGTAAAATGCGATATACATGGTTTCGATCGCCTTCAAATTGCAATACGGTATCCACCATGTGTTCCAGTATTTTTGGTCCGGCAATATTTCCGTCTTTGGTAATATGACCAATTAAAATGACTGGAATATTAGTTTCTTTGGCAAACTTAATTAACTCGGCAGTAGTTTCTCTAATTTGAGAAATGCTTCCTGCTGTCGATTCAATATAATCAGTATGCAGTGTTTGAATCGAATCGATAATTACGATTTCGGGTTCAATAGCTTCAATTTGTTTAAAGATGTTTTGCGTTTTGGTTTCCGTTAGAATGTAGCAATTGTCGCTTGATGGCGTAATTCTTTCAGCGCGCATTTTTATTTGTTTCTGACTTTCCTCGCCCGAAACATATAAGGTTTTGTAAGGTAGTTTTAAGGAAATTTGGAGTAAAAGCGTACTTTTTCCAATTCCTGGTTCACCGCCTAAAAGGATCAGTGATCCAGGAACAATTCCGCCTCCTAGTACACGATTCAATTCGTTGTCAGTAGTGTCCATTCGGATTTCCTGAGTCGAATCAATTTCGTTTATTTTTAAAGGTTTTGTTCGCTTTTCCAGGCTACTTTGTCTTGTTTTTGAATGATTTCTTCGGCAATGGTGTTCCATTCTTTACAGGCATTGCATTGGCCTTGCCATTTGGCGTAAGATGTTCCGCAATTCTGGCAGAAAAAAGAGGTTTTAACTTTTGACATTATTATTTTACGGTTAAGCTTTTCATATCATCGTACTTATTGTACATCATTTCTTTGGTCAAATCGCCAATTTCTTCTAGTTGCGAAGCACGTTGGTATTTGGCAGCGGCTTTTTTAGCATCGCCTGTTTTCTCATACATTAAACCTAGCTCGTAATCGGCAAGCATTGATTTTGGGTAATTTTTACTGGCAATTTGGGCTAGTTTTTCTAATTCATCGTAGGCTTTGTTTTTTAAGATGGCAGCTTCGATGGCTTTGAAATCATTAATTCGAATTGGAATATTTAGACCTAGTTTTTCAGTTGTGGTTTGGTATTTCGTAATCAAATAATCCACGTAGCCAGATGGTAAAACGACGATTTTTTCGGTAAATTCAGTGGAAGAAAT
>NCET01000197.1 GCA_002280815.1 Flavobacteriales bacterium 32-34-25
AGAAGTAATTGTTTTTGTGAAAAACAATAGTGGCTTGACTTATGCCGAAAATAAAATGGTCGAATTCCAGCAGGAAGCACTTCAGCTTTTAGACCATTACCCTAATTCAGAATTCAAAGACGCTTTGACTTTGATGGTGAATTATGTTATCGAAAGAAAAAAATAAAGGGTTTTAATTTCAATGTCAAAAATCAATTGCAATCTCAAAAAAAACAAATTTAAAGATGTATTGAAATTGAAAATTGCTATTACCATTGCCATTGATATTGTATCTTTGATGCTTTCCAACTTTATACCTTAAAAATTGATTTCAAAAGCGACTATAGATACTGTTTTCGAAACTGCTCGAGTTGAGGAAGTTATTGGCGATTTTGTACAATTAAAACGAGCAGGAAGTAACTTTAAAGGATTGAGTCCGTTTTCTGATGAGCGTTCGCCATCCTTTATGGTGTCGCCGGCCAAAGGGATTTGGAAAGATTTTAGCTCTGGAAAAGGCGGAAATTCTGTGGCTTTTCTAATGGAACACTCGCATTTTACGTATCCGGAAGCCATTCGATATTTAGCTAAAAAGTATAATATAGAAATTGAGGAAACCGAGCTTACTGATGCTGAAAAAGCCAATACTGATACTCGTGAAAGTATGTATTTGGTTTCTGAATTTGCAAAAGATTATTTTCATAAAACACTTTTAAATACCGAAGAAGGACAGGCAATTGGGCTTTCGTACTTTAAGGAAAGAGGATTTACTACCGAAACAATCAAAAAGTTTAGTTTAGGATATTCGCCAGAAACCTGGGATGCTTTGACTAAAGAAGCTTTGGGAAAAGGCTATAAACTGGAATTTCTGGAAGGTACAGGTTTGACTATTGCCAGAGAAGATCGTCCTTTTGATCGATTTAAAGGGCGTGTGATGTTTCCTATCCAGAGTATGTCTGGGCGAATTTTAGGTTTTGGAGGCCGAATTTTAACCAATGATAAAAAAGCGGCAAAGTACCTGAATTCACCTGAAAGTGAAATCTACCATAAGAGTAAAGTTTTATATGGTATTTTTCAAGCCAAACAATCTATAGCTAAATTAAACAATTGTTTTTTGGTTGAAGGTTATACTGATGTTATTCAGTTTAATCAGGCGGGAATTGAGAATGTTGTGGCTTCTTCTGGAACGGCATTAACTCCGGACCAAATTCGATTAATAAACCGATTGACGAAGAATATTACGGTTCTTTTTGATGGTGATGCTGCCGGACTTCGGGCTTCTGTTAGAGGAATCGATTTGATTCTGGAGGAAGGGATGAACGTTAAAGTCTGTACTTTTCCTGATGGAGAGGATCCGGATAGTTTTGCTAAAAAAACGTCCCATGACGATTTGGTTGCTTATTTAGAAAACAATGCCAAGGATTTTATTCAGTTCAAAGCTTCGTTATTAATGGATGAAGCTAAGAATGATCCTATCAAGAAAGCCGATTTGATTCGGGATATGGTGCAAAGTATTTCTAAAATTCCAGATCGTATTCAACGTGAAGTTTATATTCAGGAATGTTCACGAATTATGGATATTTCGGAGCAGGTGCTTATTAGTACTTTGGCTCAGTTGATTCAAAAAGATGCTGCTGAAGTTGCTAAAAAGCAAAAACAGGAACAAAAGCCATTTGAAGTTCATAGAAACCAAAACCCAAAAAATACGGGCTATTCAGGAGGAGATCCGGAAGATCCTAGATTTGGACCTCCAAAGGATTATCCGGGAGAACCAGTGTATCAAAGCGAGCCTACAGAAAAAGTAGATGTTTTGTATCGTTTAGAGCGAAAAATAATTGAAATTTTACTTTTGTACGGAAATAAAACGGAAGAATTTGAAGATGTTTTGATGAAGACGAATGATGATGGCGAAATTGTCAATGTCTCAGAAATGAAATCGTACAAAGTGTTTCAACGTGTTTATTTGAGTTTACAAGAAGATGAGGTTGAATTAGCAAATCCTTTGTTTCGTGGCATATTTACGGATTTGATTAATCATTATCTTCAAAATGATAGTTTTAGTCTAGAGCAGTATTTAATGCATTTACCAGTAGAATATGCTCAGGAAGTGACTGATATCTTGATGGAAGACGAACGATTAGTTATGCACGACTGGGAAGGACAAAATATTTTTCCAAAAACTAAACAGGACACTATAAGTCAAAATGTATCTGAAACTATTTTAACCTTAAGATGGTATTTAGTGGGGCGTATTATTGACGAATTAAAAAACTCCATATCTCCTGATCAGGATAATATGGAGTCTTTGATGATGATTAGAGATTATAATGAGCTTACTCGAGCTTTTTCAAAAAAACTTGGTAGAGTCATGTCTCGTTTTTAATTAAACGATCTCTAAACTTTTAGCTTTGTTTACTAAATCAACTAAGTTAGTAACATTTAGTTTCGTTAATAAACGTAATTTGTAAGTACTAATGGTTTTTTCGTTCAAACCTAAGATTTCAGCAATCTCGTGGTTTTTCTTTCCACCACTTAAATAACGTAAAACTTCTACTTCACGATTAGAAAGTTTACGGTACAAACGCTCGCTTTTACTTTGTTTAGCAATTAAAGCTAGGTTTTTCTTAACCGTTTCATTCATGATAATTTTACCTTGATGAACTTTGATTATAGATTGCCCTAATGTTTCTAATTTTTCTTTCTTATGAACATATCCTGAAACTCCAGCTTTGATGGCATTAGGAGCATAAATTTGTTCAGAAAGTCCACTAAAAATAATAATTTTAGTTTTTGGGAAACTCTTTAAAAGCGATTTTACTTCAAAAATACTCGAAAGACCTTCTAGTTCTAAGTCTAAGACTAAAACGTCTATTTCCTTAGTTAAGAGTATATCTCGAATCATCAAAAAACTACCAACATTGGCAGTTAATGATATGTCTGAATGGTCTTTGAAGTACGATTTTACTCCAAAATGCACTACCGGAAAATTATCGGCTAGACAAACTTTAATCATGATTTTTTTTTTTTAGGGTTGTTTTTTTGTGTGAAATGTATATATAAAATTAGGTAAAAAAAAGTAATTGCACTATTTATTATGGATAAAATCGTATTAAATCCGATTAATTACACAAACAGGTATGGAATTCATCTTATGTTGGTTAATTGTGTTGAGTCTTTTGTAGATTTCAAACACCTTTTTTTCTCTTTCAGTGTAGTTTTTTGACTCGCTATTGTTTTGATCTTCAAGCATTGCCCACTCTAATTCGTCATAAGAGGCTCCTAATTGTTGTTCATCTGTTTTTTCGTCTCCAAATAAACCGTCAGAAGGTTGTGCAATTAGAATTGAATTTGGAACTTCTAAATATTCGGCTAATGCAAACACATCCGATTTCATTAAATCAGCAATCGGACTCAAATCAACTCCGCCATCGCCATATTTAGTAAAGAAACCAACGCCAAAATCTTCTACTTTATTACCTGTTCCTGCAACTAAAAGTCCATGAACTCCTGCGTGATAGTATAAAGTAGTCATTCTTAATCGAGCGCGAGTATTAGCTAGGGTTAGATTTAGTTTATTTTCTTCAAAATCAGTAGGTACTTGACCTTTGAAAGTTTCGAATACAGATGTTAAATCACTATGTACACTACTAACGTTATCAAAACGTTTTTTAAGTTGCTCAATGTGTTCTTTAGCACGACTAACGTGGCTCTCGTGTTGATGTATTGGCATTTCAACACATAAAACCTGTAATCCAGTTTGAGCACACAAGGTTGAAGTTACAGCCGAATCTACGCCGCCAGAAACACCTACCACAAAACCATTCACTTTTGCGGCCTCGGCATAAGACTTTAACCAATTGACAATCTGAGTGTTTACTTGGTCAACTTTTATAGTACTTTTTTTAGACATAATAGTTCATATTTTAGCTATCAGGAATGTATCTTTGCACAAAATTTTGGTAACATACTGGTTATCCCGATTTAATGGTGCAAATTTAATTAAAATAAAATGAAAACTTGTGTAATTTTCTTAGTTCTATCGTTCTTTTTTTTGTCTTGCAATACTAAAAATAAGGAAGAAAATGCTGTAGGTACTACTCCTGTAGCGCTTGAGGTGGTTCGGTTTGATAAAATATTCTTTGAAACGGAACCGCAAGACTTGGCAAAAGTTAAAAAAGAGTTTCCTTTTTTCTTCCCTGCAGGGAATGATGATACCGTTTGGTTAGAGAAAATGCAGAACCCGCTTTGGAGAGAATTGTATACTGAAGTTCAAAAGAAGTTTTCTAATTTTGATTCTTACCAAAGCCAATTGGAAGCTACTTTTAAACAAATAAAACATTATTTTCCAAATACAAAAACACCAAAAGTTTATACCATTATTTCTGAAATGGATTATAATAATAAGGTAATTTATGCGGATAGTTTACTGATTATTTCTCTCGAAATGTATTTAGGTAAAGAACATAAGTTTTACCAGTTTCCTAATTATATCAAGCAAAATTTTGAGCCCGAGCAATTATTGCCAGATGTGGTAGAAAGTTTTTCAAGGAGCCAAATTCCACCTTCAGCAGAAAAAAGTTTCTTAGCTGCCATGATTTATACGGGTAAGCAATTGTATCTTAAAGATATGCTTTTAGTTGATTATAAGGATTCAGATAAGATAGGATATACCGATGATCAGTTAAAATGGTGTGAAGAGAATGAAAGTTATATGTGGCGTTATTTTATTGAAGATCAATTGTTGTATAATGATGATCCTAAATTAATTCCCAGATTCATTAGTCCTGCGCCTTTTTCTAAATTTTATTTGGAAATAGATAATGAGTCTCCAGGAAGAGTAGGAGCTTGGATAGGATGGCAAATTGTTCGTTCGTATATGAAAAATAATGAAGTATCTTTGCCGCAATTAATGCGCACTAGTGCAAAAGAAATTTTTGAAAAATCAAAATATAAACCTAAGAAGTAATGTCAGATAAAAATAAATCAGAAATTAATTTTCTAGTAGAATTAGATGAAAACCGCATTCCGGAAAAATTGTATTGGACGGCAAAAGATGGCGGAGTAGAGTTAGAAGAGTCGAAAGCAATCATGTTGTCTGTTTGGGATAGTAAAGTCAAAGAGAGTATGCGTATTGATTTGTGGACAAAGGATATGCCTGTAGACGAAATGAAAATTTTCTTTCACCAAACTTTAGTAGCCATGTCGGATACTTTTCACCGTGCTACTGGTGATGAAAAAATGGCGGCAACAATGAAAGATTTCTGTGAGTACTTTGCAGAAAAATTAGAGTTGACAAAATAATT
>NCET01000558.1 GCA_002280815.1 Flavobacteriales bacterium 32-34-25
CGCAGCGGCTATTTTTAATAAAGATGTAGAACGTGTAAACTGGCACGATCAAACGCTTTGGTTTGTTCGTTCAAAAAGAGATAAATCAGCTCATGCTATTCCGGAATGGGAAGCACTTCGTGAGACTGCTTCGAATATTAAAAATAATGTGCTTTCTAATATGCACCATTATTTACAGGAGTTTGAGGCTAAAGCCAAAGAAAACGGAATCATTGTGCACTGGGCTGCTGATGGAGACGAACACAATAAAATAGTACATTCGATTATTGCTAAGCATGGAGTTACCCAAATGGTAAAATCAAAATCAATGCTTACTGAAGAATGTCATTTGAATGAATATTTAGCAGATAATGGTATTGAAGTAATTGATTCCGATTTAGGGGAATTTATTGTTCAATTAAGAAAAGAACCACCAAGTCATATTGTATTGCCTGCTATTCACCTTAAAAAAGAAGATGTAAGTAATACGTTTCACGAACATCTTGGTACAGAAAAAGGAAATAACGATCCGCAATATTTAACCGAAGCCGCTCGAAAAGAATTAAGAGATACTTTCCTGACTAGAAAAGTAGCTCTTACCGGAGTAAACTTTGCTGTTGCTGAAACGGGGGAATTTGTGGTTTGTACCAATGAAGGAAATGCCGACATGGGAGCACATCTTGCCGATGTTCACATTGCTTGTATGGGATTTGAAAAATTAGTTCCTGAGCGTAAACACTTGGGAGTATTTCTAAGACTTTTAGCTCGAAGTGCTACAGGACAACCCATAACTACTTTTTCTAGTCATTTCAAAAAACCAAGAGAGGGTCAGGAAATGCACATTGTGATTGTGGATAATGGCAGAAGTACGCAATTAGGACGTGAAGAGTTTAGAAACTCTCTAAAATGTATCCGTTGTGGAGCTTGTATGAACACTTGTCCTGTTTACAGAAGAAGTGGTGGGCACAGTTATCATAATGCAGTTGCAGGTCCTATTGGTTCTATTTTGGCACCCAACTTAGACATGAAAAAGAATGCCGATTTGCCTTTTGCAAGTACTTTATGTGGTTCTTGTGGTTATACGCCAAGTTCTAAAACAATGGCCATGAAAGGAATGTCGGCTGTTTTAGCTAATCCAACCGTTTTTAAAATTGCTGGAAAAGCAGGAAGATTTGTAATGAAGAATATGCCTTTTATGGTAAACAACAATCTTAATGCCTGGTACAATCAAAGAGAAATGCCAGCACCGCCAGAAGAATCATTTAGAGAATGGTATGCTAAAAAAGCAAAAGAATCTAAAGACAAGAAATAATGAGCAGCAGAGATAGTATTTTAAGTAAAATAAAAAATAATCAGCCTACATCAGAAAATGAATTGCCAAGTCTTAGTTTTTTAGGATTAGACAAAATTGATGTAATTGAAACCTATAAAACGGTATTAAAAGGTATTGGAGGATTTTGTGAAGAAGTAAGTAGTTTAGACGAAGTCAAAGCCTACATTGCTGCACATTATCCGGTAGATAAAAGAAAGATTACTACCATTCCGGAATTAGCTGATATTGCTGAAACGGATTGGACAAATGATGATCCACATAGTTTACAAAATGTAGAATTAGCTATTATAAAAGCCCATTTTGGTGTTGCTGAAAATTCAGGACTTTGGGTAACGGATGCTATTTTAGGACAAAGAGTTTCTCCTTTTATTCCTCAATATTTATCCATTATTGTCAATAAGAAAGATATTTTGGCTACAATGCATCAGGCTTATGAGCGCATAGGCGATTTAGATTATGGTTTTGGTACTTTTATAGCTGGACCTTCTAAAACTGCCGATATTGAGCAATCATTAGTGCTTGGAGCTCATGGAGCAAGAGGATTAACGGTCTTTTTGATGGACTAATTGTTTATTGAAACCATTAAGAAATTAAGGTAATTTAAGTTTTGTTTTAAACTTACTTTAAAAATAAGGCATAATACTGAAAAATGGTTGGTAAAAACCTTTGAAAGCCTTTAACTATATGGTCTTACGAGAAGTTTTATGAAATTCGTTTCATAAAACTTTTTTAAACTTTTTTAGTATATGGAAAACTCAAAAAAAAGCGCTGCTGGGGATGCAAAAGTTTGGATGTCATTAAGTGGGGAACAAGAGAAAACAAGCAACGTTTTAAGTGTAAAAACTGTGGTTTATTGTTTACTCAAAATCGACCGGAACAACGATTAAAAAACAGATTCGTTTGGTTCAAAAAATGGATTTTGGAACGCCAAACATATAAAACGTTAATTCTGGACAGTGGTTACTCAAAAGACACCCTTCAAAGGACTTTTTATGCTATTTTAGAACAAGCTCCAAAAGTAAAAATCATTCAAAGAAACAATGTTAATCTACGAATGGACGCTACGTATTTCGAGAAGTTTTGCTTGGTATGCTATCAAGACGATTTTGATGGTTACACCCAACTTATACGCTTCACGGACAAGGAAGATTATTTTGAAATGAAAGAAGATTTGGAGAACCTCATTAAATTAGGAATCCAAATCGAAAGTGTAACAACCGATGGACACAAGAGCATTTTAAAAGCGATAAAAAAGGCTATTCCGGATGCAAAAGTGCAACGTTGTCTGGTTCATATTCAAAGAATGTGCCTGATCTGGCTCACTAGATTTCCAAAACATATTGCTGGACAAGAATTAAGAAGTCTGGTTTTAATGCTCTTGAAAATCAAGACAGAAAACGATAAAACTTTTTGGATACAGGAATTTAACCAGTGGTTCTCCAAACATAAAGAGTACATCAACGAGAAAACATTTAACTAGGAAACTGACCGGTATTGGTACACTCATAAATTACTCAGACGCTCTTATTCTAACATAAAAAGTGCCTTGCCCAATATGTTTCACTATCTGCAAAATTCAAACATTCCCAAAACCACAAATGGAATAGAAGGATATTTTAGTCATCTTAAAAATCACTTGGATATCCATCGTGGTTTGACAACTAAAAATAGAATGAATTTTATAAAATGGTATGTCTTTTTGACCAACGAGAAGTGAG
>NCET01000559.1 GCA_002280815.1 Flavobacteriales bacterium 32-34-25
AAACCAATCTTCGCCTTTTAGAGCTATTAAACTATATCTACTGATGATTCCTAAAGCAAATGGAATTCCTAAATAGATTCCAACACTTTCGGCAATTTGGGCAATGCTAATGTTTACTTCAAAACCGTCGTAACCAAAATAGGGAGGAAGTATGGTAATGAAAGCATAGGCGTAAACACTGTAAAGCAATACCTGAAAAATGCTGTTTAAGGCAATAAGTCCGGCAGCATATTCTCTATTTCCATCGGCAAGGTCATTCCAAACAACAACCATCGCAATACATCTTGCTAATCCGATTAGGATAACCCCAATCATGTATTCTGGATAATCATTTAGAAAAAGTAGCGCCAGTAAAAACATTAATATTGGGCCAATAATCCAGTTCAAAATTAGTGAAGCAGTTAGAACTTTGACGTTTTTAAATACTTTGCCCATTTGTTCGTATTTTACTTTGGCTAACGGCGGGTACATCATCAATATTAATCCTATGGCAAGTGGAATATTAGTTGTTCCGCTTGAAAATGAATTAATAAAGTTCATACTGGATGGAATGAAGTTTCCGATGGCAACTCCTAAAGCCATTGCTAAGAATATCCAAAGAGTAAGGTAGCTGTCTAAAAAGCTTAATTTTTTTCTAGCCACAGTAGGAGTACAATGATTTATTGACATATTATTTTTTTATTTGAGAGAATACATAAAATAATTCAGTTGCAATTTGAATGCTTCTTTCTTCGTATTTTTCTGCTTGTTGGGGTGTGTTGTCGAATGCTTTTGGATCTTCAAAAGTAATTGGAATGCGTTTTTCGGCACCTGCAATAAACGGGCAACCCTGGTCGGCACTTGAACAAGTTAGTATGGCAGCAAACTCAGATTGCGGATTAAAATCGGCATCAAAGGTTTTAGAAAATCCAATTATCGGATGTGCGTTTTCATTATATTTTATCGCATAGATGGGGTTGTTTCCTTCGGCAATGGTTTTAATTTGGAATCCTTGTTTTGTTAAGGTTTGAGCAGCTACCGGGAATAAGGCTGTGGCTTCGGTTCCGCCAGAATAACAAAATACATTTTTGATGTCATAATAAGCCGCTGCAGTTTGTGCCCAAACTTGAGATAAATGACTTCTTCTGGAATTGTGTGTACAAATCAGGTTCAGTCTTATT
>NCET01000198.1 GCA_002280815.1 Flavobacteriales bacterium 32-34-25
AGGTGGTCAATTTGAACTGGAAAGTGGTGGTCAGTTTGCTCCGGAACTGATGGTCAATTTACACTGGAAACTGGTGGTCAATTTGACCGGTTTTTCCAATAAATGAAAGAAGATGGTATAAATATAAGAGCATCGGCTGAAGAAATAAATACAGCAATAGGAGCTTTAGTTACAAACGATTTTTTTAAGAAGTTGGTTGCATATACAATCAAACGTCTTCTGTTTCAATTTCAGATTGTATATGATTCCGATAAAGGTTTCAAAGGACATATGGCAGAAGATATTGTTTCAAATCTGTTTATTTCTTTTTTAGACAACGCCGGTCGGAATTGGAATAAAAGTAAATATCCAGACTTTAAGAAGCAGATTTATAGTGCACTCGATAGTGAAATTTCTAATATTGTTTCGAAAAATTTCGTGAAAGCTGAAAATATAGAAGTGGAAAGTGAAGTTTATGTTCTTGATTTTGAAAGTCTAGAATATAATGAATTGTATAACCATTGCATAGCCCAATTAGAAAAATCGGGTGCAGATATAGATGAATTACTTGTTTTTGAATGTATGTCAAAAGGATTATTAAGACGGGAAATTGCGGATGAATTAAAAATCCCACCTGAAGGCATTACTATTATTAGGAAAAGACTCGACAGGAAATTAAATCTTTTACGTAAACAATTAGAAAGTACTTGGTCATGAAAAAAACATATATAAAGAATATCGACGAAGCATTATTAGATTCCATAAGGGAAGGAGATAGTACATATATAAACAATACCCTTACTGATGAAGGAATAGATTTAGAAAAAATGGACATTATTGCTGAAAAGAATGTCAAAAAAATATTATTTCTAGCAAAGGCCAAAGCTAATAAAATTCAAGATGATAGACTTTTACAATTGGCATTAACGCTAAAAGAAGGAATTGAAAAGGGATTGGAGAAGCCTATTTCTGTAATAAAAAATTTAATCGCAAGTAATGAATTATCTTTTCAATTCAGAAATTTAGACCGTTTAGGAGAAACAGAAATTAAGGAAATCATTAGGGGACATAATTTGCTTAATATTTTAGAAGAACTAGAAAATAATGATGAAGACAGTACGACTAAGTAAAAGCGCAAATGCGGCGAAAAACCTTTTGGAATCTTGTGGCTTAGACAGTTTAATTGACTTTCCTCTTGATTTATTTGCTAGCGGGATTGGTGTAACACTTATAGAAAAACCGATGGAGAATTGCGATGGAAGAATTATCTTCGGAAAAAATAAAACTCTTGTTGAAATCAATAGTGAAATTGAATTTGAGGAAAAAAAACGTTTTACACTTGCCCACGAAATTGGCCATTTCACACTTCACAAGAATATAGAACTTCACAATGATAATGAGGGGACTACAAGCTGGTTTAGCAACAAAGAATCACAGGCAAAGGCAGGAAAGCAAGAAAGTGAAGCCAATGAATTTGCCTCTGAGTTATTAATGCCTACTACACTTTTTATTGAAAAAATAAAAGGCAAACCCTTTTCACCAGATCTTCTAAGGGGCTTATCCAAATATTTTAAAACAAGTATAACTTCTGTGATATTTAGATATTTTGAATTAGGAAATCATCCTATTTGCATTTTTTATATGCACAGTAATATTGTAAAATATTGGAAAAGACCCGAAGACTTTCCATATTTTATAATTGATCGTACAAAACTGACTCCTCCTGAGGATTCGGTCGCTACAGAGTTTTTTGATAAAGGTAAAATATATCCAAATAATCTCTCGAAAAGACCTATCTGGAAGTCAACTTGGTTTGATGTAAAAGATTGGGAAAATGAAAATCAATATAAATTTTTCGAATACTGCATTATAAATAAAAAATACAATACTGTCTTAAGTGTTGTTTGGGAAGAATAAAAACAAACAAACTGACAAAGCATCCCTCAAGTTTTGTTGTTATTGGAACATATTTTGTTCTTTTTATACTATACTGTATTACTTTCGTTCACAAATAAAACCTGTTCACGTTTCCGTGAACATTAAAAATAAGTGAACAATGAACTCAGCTCGGCTGCTTCAGTCGCAGTTTGTGATAATTTCATAGCTATATAGTGGCTGTGTGCCAGTCGAAGCCCTCTTACTTTCAAAGTCTTTCTTTAACTGGCTCCGTTTCCCAGCCTCGATCGCGGAATTACATTCCGTGCCCATTCCAATGGTCTAGTCTAATTTGTTTTATCCAATCGCCTGGAATAAGAGTGCTTCTTCAACTGTCAAGGAATCCTTTAAAGCTCAAACGAAAGAGAACAGAGAAATTACAAAAGAGACGAAATTTTAAGTAGTTTAATTATATTAAATTAATAAATGAAAATCCAATATTGCTCCGATTTGCATCTAGAATTTTTAGATAACCGAAGATGGGTTTTGGAAAACCCGATTATTCCAAAAGGGGATATCCTAATTTTGGCGGGAGACATTGTACTTTTTAAGGAAATACATCAGCATCAAAAATTCTTTGATTATGTATCCAAACATTTTGAGCATACGTTTTGGATTCCCGGTAATCATGAATATTATAATTCGGATATATCTAAAAGGAGTGGCTCTTTTGAGGAAAAAATCAGAGACAATCTAACCTTACTGAACAATACGGTAAAAACCATCAATGGAGTAAGACTGGTATTTTCAACCTTATGGTCACACATTTCGGCAGCAAAACAATATAGTATCGAACAAAGCCTTTCAGATTTCAGGGTAATCCGAAAAAATGAAAAAAGACTAACTGTCCAGGATTATAACCAACTCCATCTGGAAAGCAGCTTATTTCTGGAAGAAACTTTCCAAACTAAAACAAATAACCCAACTATTGTTGTAACCCACCACCCTCCTACTTTCATCAATTATCCTGAGAAATATGCCCATAGCGACATAAATGAAGCTTTTGGAACAGAGATGTCTGGTTTTATAGAAGAAAGCGAAATAGACTACTGGATTTATGGCCATCATCATTGTAATGTCTCCGATTTTACTGTTGGTAAAACAAAACTAATCACTAATCAATTAGGCTATATTAAATACAATGAGAACGAAAACTTTAATAACAGTGCTACATTTTCAATAGAATAAACTAAAAACCAATACAATAAACCTGTAATAGTATAATAAACCAACTAGGTTTATTATACTATTATTTTCATTATATTTGTATGACATATCAGTCACTAATACTAAATAAAGCACTTTATGAATGATAAACAATACATAAACTGGATTGCAATGAGCGATGTTGTACTGGCACAAACCATTGGAGCATTTATAAAACACCACAGGTTAGTACAAAATAGAACTCAGGAAGAAGTCGCTAATGAAGCAAATATAAGCCGCTCAACATTAAGTTTATTAGAAAAAGGAGAAGCCATTACAGTACCTACCCTTTTACAAGTACTAAGAGTTTTAGATTTACTTTATATAATGGATGTTTTCAAAATTCAAGAGCAAGTAAGTCCAATTGAACTGGCAAAAATAGACCAACAAAAAAGACAACGTGCTAGAAATAGTGATAGTGATAATTCAAAAAAATCAGACTGGTAATGATTACAACCGCTTTTATCAAAATATGGAATGAAACAGTGGGTGCTGTAGCCTGGAATGTAGAAACAGGGATTGCAAGTTTTGAATATGATCCTAAATTCATAACAAAAAATTGGGATTTAGCTCCTTTAAAAATGCCCTTGACAAACAGTAGCGGTAGAATCTTTTCCTTTCCTGAACTTAAAAATATAAAAACATTCAAAGGGCTACCTGGATTATTAGCAGATGTACTTCCAGACGATTATGGAAATCAATTAATAAACAATTGGTTGGCACAAAATGGTCGTCCGGAAAATAGTATGAATCCTGTAGAAATGTTATGTTTCATTGGAACTCGAGGTATGGGTGCGCTAGAATTTGAACCTTCACAATTCAAAGCCAATAAAAGAGCATTTGACATCGAAGTAGATAGTTTAGTTAATATCTCACAAAAAATGCTGGAAAAACGAGAAGGATTTGAAACCAACTTAAGCGAGGACGAACAAAAAGCCATGTTAGACATTCTTAAAATTGGAACTTCAGCAGGAGGAGCTCGTCCTAAAGCAATTATAGCATACAATGAAAAAACAGCACAGGTAAAATCTGGACAAACCAATGCTCCAAAAGGATTTGAACATTGGCTAATTAAATTAGATACAGTAAGTGATGTCCAATTTGGAGAAAGTACAGGTTATGGCAGAATAGAAATGGCCTATTATCTCATGGCAAAAGCTTGTGAAATAGAAATGATGGAATGTCGATTGATGGAGGAAAATGGTAGAGCTCATTTTATGACCAAACGTTTTGATAGGCAAGATGGCGATACCAAACACCATATCCAAACACTATGTGCTATGCAACATTATGACTTTAATCAAATAACCAGTTTTAGCTACGAACAATTATTTCAAACCATGCGGTTATTAAAATTACCCTATCCGCAAGCAGAACAACTTTTCAGAAGAATGGCTTTCAATGTAATTGCCAGAAATTGTGATGATCATACCAAAAATTTTGCCTTTAGATTAAAACAAAATGAAAATTGGGAATTGACTCCTGCTTATGATGTTTGCTTTGCCTACCGTCCGGAAAGTACATGGGTAAGTCAACACAATCTAAGTATTAATGGAAAAAGAAAAGACATAACAAAAGAAGATTTGTTAATCGTAGCAAAATCGATGAATATAAAAAAAGCGAACCATATTATAAAACAAATTAATGATGTAGTCAATAAATGGGCAACATTCGCAGAAGAAGCCAAAGTAAATAATAACTTTATGGAACAAATTAGCAAATCGCATCTAATTTTATAAAAAACGTAAAAATTAGAACACAAAAGAATTCAAACAGTCCTCACTAAGTCCCATTAGAAATAGAACTAGATATTTTCGAAAAATCGAGGAAATTTTAGTTTCCAGTTGCCACTCCTTTGCCAACGCTCCAAAATTTTTTGTATACCATAAGTTAATTACCTGATGGAGCGGATTTGTAATCCGTTCCTAACTACAGTCGTTTTTAACCAGTACTTGTAGCATTTGCAACTAAAGAATAAGGAATTAAATAAAAAAACAGGCTGTAAAAAGCCTGTTTTTTTGATATTATTATAAGTGAATCTTTTTAATGCCCTCCACTAATTTTTTGATCAAAATTAATACCTTGATATCTTAAAATCCCACTTACTTTCCAGGCATAAAAAACCAAATAAGAAAAACACAA